>JAJKIB010000329.1 GCA_021154745.1 Mycobacterium sp. | reverse complement strand
TCACGTAGCGCCGGTTCCCAGAGCGCGACCGTGCGTGCGCCGTGTGGTGAGCCGTCTTCGGTGACCTCTGCGACGGCTTGCCCGATGAGCTCTGATGCGGTGGCCGCCGGCTGCGCGGTGGTGGCGCTGGCGAAGATGACGGTAGGAGCCGAAGAGTAGCGGGTGCACAACCTCAGCAGGCGCCGCAGCACCATAGCCACGTTCGAGCCGAAAATGCCTCGGTAGTAATGGCATTCGTCGACGACGATGAACTGCAGGTTGCGCAGGAACACCGCCCAGCGGGCGTGGTTGCGCAGCAGCGACAGGTGAATCATGTCCGGATTGGAGAAAATCCATCGCGATCGCTCGCGCGCGAACCGCCGCACTTCGCCGGGGCTGTCGCCGTCGTACGAACTAGGGGCGACATCAGGCAAAGGCATGGCTTCTGTGAGCGCCACCGCGGTTCGCAATTGGTCGTGACCGAGCGCCTTGGTGGGGGACAGATACAGTGCCCGCGCACGCGGATTCTCTTTCAGGGTCGTCAATATCGGCAGTTGGTACGCCAAGGACTTACCCGATGCAGTGCCGGTGCTCAGCACGACGTGACGGCCGTCGTGGGCCAGATCCGCGGCCGCGAGTTGATGCGACCACAGCCCCTCGATACCCCGATCAAGGAACGCCCGCACCACATCTGGGTCGGCCCACTGCGGCCACGCCCGGGGCCGGCCCTGACGCGGCGGCAGGTCCGCGACATGGCGCAACGGCTGTTCGTCTGGATCCGTGCCGTCGATCGCGCAGGCGAGGAGCTCGCGGCCGAAATCCGACCCCGGACTTGACACTGCAGCCTCCTGAAACCCCGACGTAAGTAAATTGTTCCTCACTTGATCACTTCGAGACTGTCGCGGCAGGCCCGAACATGATTGACTTACGGCGGTCGCAGCTTCTGTGTTCGTGTATTCGCACTCGCAGGATCGACGTTGCGATCGCGGTTCCTGCGAGGGTTGTAGGTCGGGTCAAGTTCCGGCGACTCCACGAAGGTATGGCGGTCGGAACGGGCCCGGTACACCGGAAGTCGGTGGACCGCTCCCGGTAAGAAGAGAAGGAAAGTACGAGAGATGCCACAGGGAACTGTGAAGTGGTTCAACGCGGAAAAGGGTTTCGGGTTCATTGCTCCCGAGGATGGCTCCGCCGATGTGTTCGTCCACTACACGGAAATTCAAGGAAGCGGCTTCCGCACCCTTGAGGAGAACCAGAAGGTCGAGTTCGAGGTCGGCCAGAGCCCCAAGGGCCCCCAGGCCACGGGCGTTCGCGCCGTCTGAGCAATCGAAGCTAATAACCCCCCGCGTCATTCCTCATCGGACGGCGCGGGGTGTTTTCGTATTTCGGCCCTGGAGCCCTGCGGCCCGGCGACACATTTGTCTGGCACCGCTGGCCTACTGTCGATTACGTGAGCCAGCTGTCGTTCTTCTCGGCAGACTCGGTGCCGCCCGCGGTCGCCGATCTGACCGGGATTCTCGCCGCACCCGGCCAGGTGGTGCTGGTGGGGTCCGAGAACGGACGAGCCGCGCGTCTATCTGTCGTCGTGGATCGGCTGTGGCGCGCCGAGGCGCTCGCGGAGATGATCGCCGAGGCCGGCCTGCAGCCGGAGATCGCCCGTACCGACGAGAACACCCCGCTGGTGCGCACCACGGCGGATCCGCGGCTGTTGGCCATCGCGCGAGACTGGACCCTTGGCGCCGTCAAGACCGTGCCGCCGCAGTGGCTGCCCGGGCCCCGCGAATTGCGGGCCTGGACGCTGGCGGCGGGCACACCCGAAGCCGACCGGTATTTGTTGGGTCTGGACCCGCATGCCCCCGACACGCATGCGGCGCTGGCGTCGGCGATGATGCGGGTGGGGATGGCCCCGACGTTGATCGGTACCAGAGGGTCGCACCCAGCACTGCGGATCAGTGGGCGACGACGGCTATCGCGCCTGGTAGAGAATGTGGGGGAACCTCCAGGCAACGTCGAAGCGTTTGAACAATGGCCCCGCATTTGAAGGGCCCCGACGGGGGGGTCAGTTTGCGTCGGCTGGCGCGGGGTGCGAAATTGTCAGTTGCCAGCGGCGCCGGATCAACCGTCGAGATATACATCCGGCAGTCGGTGGCAACAGGAGAATTGGAGCGTAGGCACAGGTGGCTGAGGGGGACCGCGGCAGCGGCCGCAACGGAAGCGTTCGGCGGCTCGTTATTGTCGAGTCGCCTACTAAGGCACGCAAAATAGCTAGCTACCTGGGCTCGAACTACATCGTCGAGTCCTCCCGGGGGCACATCCGCGACCTGCCCCGCGCCGCCGCCGATGTGCCGGCGAAGTACAAGTCCGAGCCGTGGGCGCGCCTCGGCGTCAACGTCGATGCCGACTTCGAGCCGCTCTACATCATCAGTCCTGAGAAGAAGAGCACTGTCGCCGAGCTGAAGGACCTGCTCAAGGGCGTCGACGAGCTGTATCTGGCCACAGACGGCGACCGCGAGGGCGAGGCCATCGCCTGGCACCTGCTGGAGACGCTCAAGCCGCGCATCCCGGTCAAGCGGATGGTGTTCCACGAGATCACCGAGCCGGCCATCCGGGCTGCCGCCGAGGACCCGCGCGACCTGGACAACGATCTGGTCGACGCGCAGGAGACCCGCCGCATTCTCGACCGGCTCTACGGCTACGAAGTCAGCCCCGTCCTGTGGAAGAAAGTCGCGCCGAAGCTGTCCGCTGGGCGCGTGCAGTCGGTCGCGACCCGCATCATCGTCTCCCGCGAGCGCGAGCGGATGGCGTTCCGTAGCGCCGGCTACTGGGACGTCACCGCCGAACTCGATGCCAGCGTCTCCAACGTGCAGGCGAGCCCGCCCACGTTTACGGCCAAGCTGAACTCGGTCGACGGGCGACGGGTGGCCACCGGACGTGATTTCGACTCGCTCGGGGCGGTCAAGAAGCCCGACGAAGTGCTGGTGCTCGACGAGGCCGGCGCCGGTGCGCTGGCGACCGGGCTTCGCGGCGCGCAGCTGGCGGTGTCGTCCGTCGAGCAGAAGCCGTATACCCGTCGGCCCTACGCGCCGTTCATGACCTCGACGCTGCAGCAGGAGGCCGGCCGCAAGCTGCGGTTCTCCTCGGAGCGCACGATGAGCATCGCGCAGCGGCTCTACGAGAACGGCTACATCACTTATATGCGCACCGACTCCACGACGCTGTCGGGGACCGCCATCAACGCCGCGCGCAACCAGGCCCGCCAGCTCTACGGCGAGGAGTATGTCCACCCGACGCCGCGGCAGTACACGCGCAAGGTGAAGAACGCTCAAGAGGCGCATGAGGCCATCCGGCCCGCCGGCGACGTGTTCCAGACGCCGGGCCAGCTGCACGCTGCGCTGGACACCGACGAGTTCCGGCTCTACGAGCTGATCTGGCAGCGCACAGTGGCCTCGCAGATGGCCGATGCGCGTGGCACGACGCTGTCGCTGCGCATCTCGGGTCAGTCAAGCGATGGGCAGCAGGTGGTGTTCAGCGCGAGCGGGCGGACCATCACGTTCCCAGGCTTCTTGAAGGCCTACGTCGAGAGCATCGATGACCTGGCCGGCGGTGAGGCCGATGACGCCGAGAGCCGGCTGCCGCAGCTGGAACAGGGCCAGCGGGTCGACGCCAAGGAGTTGACCGCCGACGGGCACACCACCTCGCCGCCTGCGCGCTACACCGAGGCGTCGCTGATCAAGGCGCTGGAAGATCTCGGCATTGGCAGGCCGTCGACGTACTCGTCGATCATCAAGACCATTCAGGACCGCGGCTACGTCCACAAGAAGGGCAGCGCGTTGGTGCCGTCGTGGGTGGCGTTCGCGGTCACGGGCTTGCTGGAGCAGCACTTCGGCCGGCTCGTCGACTATGGCTTCACTGCGGCCATGGAAGACGAGCTCGACGAGATCGCGTCGGGCAACGAGCGACGCACCAACTGGCTGTCCAACTTCTACTTCGGCGGCGACCACGGTGTGCCGGACTCGATCGCCCGATCGGGCGGCCTTAAGAAGCTTGTCGGCGTGAACCTCGAGGGCATCGATGCTCGAGAAGTCAACTCCATCAAGTTATTTGACGACGAAGAAGGCCGGCCTATCTACGTGCGGGTCGGGAAGAACGGCCCGTACCTCGAGCGCATGGTCATCGGCGATGACGGCGAGCCGAAGCCGCAGCGAGCCAACCTCAACGACTCTCTCACACCTGATGAGCTGACGCTGGAGCTGGCCGAAAAGCTGTTCTCCACACCGCAAGAGGGGCGGTCGCTGGGCGTCGACCCGGTGACCGGTCGTGAGATCGTGGCCAAGGACGGTCGCTACGGCCCGTACGTCACCGAGGTGCTGCCCGAACCTCCCGAACCTGAAGCGCCCGAAGATGTGGCTCCGGCGAAGAAGGGCAAGAAGCCCACGGGTCCAAAGCCCCGCACCGGTTCGCTGCTGCGATCGATGGACCTGGAGACAGTAACCCTCGACGACGCGTTGAAACTGCTTTCGCTGCCCAGAGTTGTCGGCGTTGATCCCAACAACGGCGAGGAGATCACCGCGCAGAACGGCCGGTATGGCCCATATCTGAAGCGCGGCACCGACTCTCGTTCGCTCGCAAACGAGGAGCAGATGTTCACCATCACGCTCGACGAGGCACTGAAGATCTATTCCGAGCCGAAACGCCGTGCAGGCCAAGGCGCTTCGGCGCCGCCGCTGCGGGAACTTGGCACCGACCCGGCGACCGGCAAGCCGATGGTCATCAAGGACGGCCGGTTCGGGCCGTACGTCACCGACGGTGAGACCAACGCGAGCCTGCGCAAGGGCGACGACGTGCTGTCGATCACCGACGAGCGCGCCGCCGAACTGCTGGCGGACCGGCGGGCTCGCGGTCCCGTCAAGCGGACGAAGAAGGCGGCCAAGAAGGCGACGAAGAGGGCCTCCAAGAAGGCTTAGCGGGCGTCGTCGTCACATCTGCCTCGTCCGTCTCGTGACGGAGTAGACCGCCTTTCTGCCCGGCTCTGCGCGACAACTCAGCGACAACATCTGATTGCCGCGGTTTGTCGCTCAGAAGTCGCTCTGAGGCATGCACTTTCACCCATCCCCCTCGACGGCTGTGAGGCTATCCCGAGATGTCGCTGGACACCTCGCCGACCTCGCTGGGCGATATCAGGTTCAGCGGTCGGGCGAGCTGGGTGGGTGCGGTGCGGCCACGCAATTCGACGATCTCGCCGACGTCCCAGCACAGCGCCTCGGCGTCGAGTGCACCGCTGACCGCGATCGCCGACGCCAGCACGTGCCCGGACTCCAGTTTGGCGAGCTCGGTGAGGCGGGCGGCCTCGTTCACCGGGTCGCCGATCACGGTGTATTCGAAGCGGGCCTGCGCGCCGATGTGCCCGGCGATGGCACGCCCGGCGGAGACGCCGATGCCGAATTCCGTCTCGCCCAAGACGGTGATGAGTTCATCGTGCAGCTCACGAGACGCGGCCAGCGCGGCACCACACGCGTCGGGATGTTCGATCGGCGCACCGAAGATGCACAGTGCCGCGTCGCCCTGGAATTTGTTGACGAACCCGCCGTGACGGTTGACAGTGTCGACGACCACGCGGAAGAACTCGTTGAGCAGGCTCACAACTTCGGCGGCGGGGATCGTTGACGCGAGATGGGTCGATCCGACCAGATCGACGAAAAGCACTGCGGCGTCGCGCTCCTGGCCGCCAAGTTCGGTGCCACGCTCGAGAGCGCGGCGGGCCACGTCCTCACCGACATAGCGTCCGAACAAATCGCGCAACCGTTGCCGCTCGGCGAGATCACGCACCATGTCGTTGAATCCTGCTTGTAGCAAACCCAATTCGCTGGCGTCGTAAATCTGCATATGCGCGTTGTAGTTGCCCCGTTGCACTTCGCCAAGGGCCCAACGCAACTGGCGCAGGGGGTCAGCGATCGACATCGCGACCAGTACGGTGCCGAACAGGCCGATCACCAGTGCGGCGATGGCAAGCAACAGGATCGGTGTCGTGAGACGATCGGCGGACGCCGTCAGGATCTCGAACTTACTGGCGACCACCGCCAATACGATCGCCAGAATCGGTACCGCGGTGGACAACACCCAAGTCAGCACCTGGCGCTGAATCACGCCCGGGGCGCGGAAGTTCTCCGGCACGCCGCCGCGCAGCGCGGCCACGGCGACTGGGCGCAGCACCCGTTCGGACTGCAGATAGCCGATGATCGCCGTAGCAGTGGCGCCCAGCGCGGTGGCGACCGCCACCACCGGCGCAGACTTGCTGGCCACCGGCCAACTGGCGACGATGAACACCACCGAGCCCAGGCACCAGTTCGTCACGTTGATGACCGAGCGGTAGAACGGCATCTTCAGCGCGCGGGTGCGGGCCATCTCGGTTGCTGCCGGGTCACTGCTGCTCAGCAGCGTGTCGCGGCGCTGCCAGCGCATGACGGGGATCAGCATTCGCAGGGTCAGGTACGAGCCGACGGTGAACGACAAGAACAAATAGCCCAGGAAGATGGCCAGGTTGAAGGCCGGCAGGTCCTGCAGCTGGATGCGGTCCTCGGGTGGCAGGCCGAACCGCAGGAAGCCCAGCACCAGCAGCGCGCCGATGATGTCGGCCTGCAGCATGCCGAGCGTGAACACCGGCCACGGGGTGCGCACAAACCAGCGGACGAATGCGCTGATTCGCCCGATCGGAATGGCCCCGGTACTCACGGCTCAACCGTATCGGGCGGGACGGACGGAAAAGGCCGCTGTGGGACGGACGTGTCGGTTCGCAGCATTACTGTTATCTCGATGGCCGGTGTGTTTTCGCGTCTGGTGGGTCAAGACGCCGTGGAAGCGGAATTGGTTGCCGCGGCGCAGGCCGCACGCGGTGATTCGGCTCACAGTGGGCTTACAGCCGGGACCATGACACACGCGTGGCTGATCACCGGGCCGCCGGGATCGGGCCGCTCGATCGCGGCGCTGTGCTTCGCTGCCGCACTGCAGTGCACCTCCGACGGCGTCCCCGGTTGCGGTGAATGCCGGGCCTGTACGACGACGATGGCCGGCACCCATGCCGACGTGCGGCGGATCATCCCCGAGGGCCTGTCGATCGGCGTCGACGAGATGCGCACGATCGTGCAGATCGCGTCGCGGCGGCCTGGCACCGGACGATGGCAGATCGTGCTGATCGAGGACGCCGACCGGTTGACGGAAGGCGCGGCGAACGCGCTGCTCAAGGTGGTCGAAGAGCCGCCGCCATCGACGGTGTTTCTGTTGTGTGCACCGTCGGTGGACCCCGAGGACATCGCGATCACGCTGCGGTCGCGCTGCCGACACGTGGCACTGGTCACGCCGCCTGTCGAAGCCATTGCCCGGGTGCTGATCGAGACCGACCAACTGCCGGAGGACGAGGCCAACTGGGCGGCGTCGGTCAGCGGCGGTCATGTCGGGCGGGCGCGGCGGCTGGCGACCGACGAGCAGGCGCGCGAGCGACGGCAGCGTGCACTCGGGCTGGCGCGTGACGCGGCGACGCCGTCGCGGGCCTACGCCGCGGCCGAGGAGTTGGTGGCGACGGCGGAGGCCGAGGCTTTGGCGTTGACGGTCGGCCGCAATGAGGCGG
>JAJKIB010000328.1 GCA_021154745.1 Mycobacterium sp. | reverse complement strand
GCATCGAACAACCACTCTTCATGATGTGATTCAGTACGTCCTCAGCGCGTCGCAATTACAGGCAATACGGCGGTGAAATGCCAACAGATTCGAGCTGTGGGCGGCCCCTACTGAGCGCCGATCGCAACCAGGACAGCAGTTCCCGAAAGCAGCCCAAGGGCGTTAGGGGGTCGGCGGACCCGGCACGATTGTCGGTGGCGCGGCCGGATCGGGCGGAGGCGACTCCCACCCGGGCGGCGGTGGCCCATTCAACGGGTAGTACCCAGGCGGCAGAGGTGGCCCGCCTGTGTTGGGCCCTGTTGGCGAAGCGGGGGTGGAGGACGCCGGGTCTGTCAGCGACGTGTATCCGGGCGGCAGTTTCGGTGCCGGACCGGCTCCCGGTGGCGGTGCGAACGGCGCGACGGGTTCGGTCATGCCCGAGTTACCGTCGCGGACTTCGTGCCAAATGTCCCTGAGACTCCCAAGCGGGCCCGACCCCGATTGACCCGAGCCGTATACGGGGTTGGCGATCTCTGGCACCAATGGCGGGCCGACGGGTGGCGGCGGGGGCGCATCCACCGGTGCGTCCACAGGAACGACTACGGGCTGGCCGGGAGGCGGGTCAGCCGCACCCGGATCCGATGGCACCGGCGTTGGGTAGGGCACCGCCGGATCCGCTCCGGCTTGGCCGGCCATAGCCAGTGCACCGGCGGCGACGATCACTCCGGCGACCGCCATCCTGGCGGTGTTGGCCGATGAAGTGGCGCGCTGTCGTTCGGTCATGAATCCCGGTTGTCCTCTCTGATGGCGCCCGCGTGGATTCCGCAAAGGAGCGACGGGGGAAGCCCCGGACCCGACTTCCGAGCAAGGCTAGCCTGTTCCCCGGCGCGACGTCACCTCATTCACCCGCCGTTGGTGTCCAGCTACCAGCCGTGTCGACCGCCGCTCGTCAGCGCAGTTTCGGCAGAACCTCGGTGCGGTAATACTCGATCGCAGGGATCGGATTCCACTGCGGGAAGTGCAGGAACGGGATTGCTCCGCCGTCGAGAACGCCCTGGACTGCGGCGACGTGGGTTGCAGCTTCGGTGCCGGTCGTCCAATTGGCGGCCACCGTCTGCCACGGTGTGGTTTCTGCAGCTTTCTGGATGGCGACGGGATTGGGCTGGTCGAGCTTGAATCCGCCTGCTCCTGAGAAGCGCCAAAGTTCCGCGGCCCGCTTGACCTCGTTCTGGTCACCGACAACAGCGAACAGTTCTATCCGCTTGCTCATTGTGCTGGGATTGCGGCCACCTGCGCGCGCGCCCTGCTCAAACGCGCCGACCAGTTTCGGGTCCTTGACGGCGGCAGCCTGGGTAATCCAGCCGTCGCCGTATTGCCCGGCGAGCTGAGCGCTCTTTGGACCGCTGGCAGCCACGAAAATGGGAGGCGCCGACGGCGACAGGTCGTAAAGTTTGAGTTGATTCGTCTGAAAATAGCGGCCTGCGAAGCTGATTCGCTGCCCGCTCCACAGTTGCCGCATCAGTTGGATGGCCTCGATCAGTCGGTCGTGCCGTTCAGCGTAGGGCCCGAACTGGGCGGTCCCTGCCTGCTCGTTGAGTCGTTCACCGGTGCCAACACCCAAGAAGACCCGTTCGGGCGACAACATGGCGAGCGAGGCGAACGCTTGGGCGACCGTTGCGGGATGGCAGCGGTAGATCGGGCAGGTCACGCCGGTCCCGTAGGAGATCCGACTGGTTCGCTGGCCGACCACTGCCAGAGTGAGCCATGGAAACATTGCGTGGCCCTCGTTGTCTTGCCAAGGCTGCTGATGATCGCTGGCCCAAAGGTATTGGAACCCAGCATCTTCCGCTCGTTGCGCCTGGTCGATCAGCTCAGCCGTCGTGAACTGCTCGTGCGACAGCACAAAGCCGACACCGACTGTCGCTGAGGGCGGGGGGCCGCTTGCGGTCGGCTGCGAGCCGGTTGGTGAGCTGGCGCAGACGGCAGCGATTCCCCCCGTACCGCCCACCACGCCCACTCCGGCCACGAGCCGTGCGAATGTCCGCCGTGATAGCGCTCTCATACGCGACGCGTACCCCCGCTTCTTGGCGGCCTATCCCACTTTGCTTGCGACGACGTCAGGCCGAAGCACACCGATGACCGCGTCTGCGCACTTGTCAGCCCTACGTGGTCCGTGCGGGCTCGCCCGAGGGCGCCCCGTGATGCGATGAGTTCCGGCCGGGTCGCGAGTCTGTTCTGGTGACCGTCGCAGGACGTGGTAGCACGCTGCCCGGCACGAGACACCACGGAGGACACCATGACGACCACGCCGAGTGACCCGACCACCGCGCTGGCCGGCCGCCCACCCATCGTTGACCTGGCCACCTGGCAGGCCGCCCGTGACGAGCTTCTGGTCCGCGAGAAGGCCCACACCCGTGACGGCGACGCCCTCGCCGCGGCCCGCCGCCGGCTGCCGATGGTCGAGTTCGACGGCACCACCCAGGTCGTCGGGCCCGACGGCCCGGTCCCGTTCCTCGATCTGTTCCAGGGCCGCGACGAGCTCGTGGTCTATAAGCACATGTGGCACGACGGCGCGCCGCACCAGGGGCAGTGCGAGGGGTGCACCACCACGGCCTGGCACCTGAAGGACGCCGTCTACCTCAATGCCCGCGGCGTCTCGTTTGCGATCCTGACCACGGGTCGGTGGGACGAGGTGGCCTCCTACGTCGAGTTCATGGGCTACACCCAGCCCTGGTATTCGGTGCGCGACGTGGACGCGCCGATCGGCGACAGCATGGGTTCCATCACCTGTTTCCTGCGCGACGGTGATCGCGTGTTCCTCACCTACTCCACGACCGGCCGCGGCAACGAGCCGGTCAACGGATCCTTGGCCCTGCTCGACATGACGCCCTACGGCCGCGGCGAGGCGTGGGAAGACAACCCCGAGGGCTGGCCCGAGGGGCAGAACTCGTGCTGGTACTGGCGCTCGGACGCGGACGGTAACGCCACCTGGGGCCCGACCAGCCGCCCCGTGCCGCAGTGGACCCGCCCCGGTGCGACGCCCGTGGACACCCTCGGCCGGCTCGGTGAGCCCAGCTGACGTGGCAGTACTCAACTGGTCTGCCCTCAGGAACTTGGCGATCTGACCGAGCACCGAAGGCCGCGCTTGGCGGTCGAACCACGCAGGTCCGTAGCTTGACCAGTAACTATCGACGAATTCCGGGGTATACCCACAGTGATGCAGCAGATCGAGGGCCAAAAGGTCGTCAATTTCGCCAGTCAGATTGACGCCGAAACCATCGAACAGGCCAAGCGGACGGCGGCGTTGCCGTTCGTCTACCCGCATTTGGCATTGATGCCCGACGCGCACCTCGGCAAGGGCGCAGCGGTCGGCACAGTGATTCCGACCTTGGGCGCCGTCATCCCTGCGGCGGTCGGGGTCGACATCGGTTGCGGCATGATCGCGGCCCGAACCAGATTTACCGCCGCTGATATTGCGGGCAAAAATACAGCGCGCCTTCGCAATTCGCTCGAATCCGCCATACCGCTCAGTGCAGGCAGCTACAACCGGTCGCTGCGCCGGTTTCCGTTCACCCAGCCTCGCCTCAAGCATCTGGAGAACCTCGCGGCAGACCACGACGTCGATCTGTCGCACTCGCCGAACTGGAAGGAGCAGTTAGGAACGCTCGGCGGCGGAAACCATTTCATCGAGCTGTGCATAGACGATGATGACACGGTGTGGATGTTCCTGCACTCGGGATCCCGCGGCGTCGGCTACAAGATCGCCACGCGACACATCAACGTCGCCAAGCAATTGTGCCGTGATCGGCACAGCAAGCTGCCCGATCCCGACTTGGCTTACCTGCCCGAAGGCACACCCGAGTTTGACACCTACATAGCCGAACTTCGTTGGGCCCAGCAGTTTGCGCTTGCCAACCGCGAGGAAATGATGGACCGCTTCCGGCAGACGTTCGCGCATTGGATGCAGGTCGATGCCGGGGATGTCGAGCTCGAAAGGGTGAACAGCCACCACAACTATTCCACGCCAGAACGTCACGCGGGCAAGGATGTATGGCTGACCCGCAAGGGCGCGGTCGACGCCCACCGAGGCGTCATGAGCGTCATCCCGGGCTCCATGGGCACCCGCTCGTACATCGTGCGCGGCAAGGGTAACCCGACCAGTCTGTGCAGCGCGCCGCACGGCGCGGGCAGGCGCTTCTCCAGAAGTGAAGCCAAACGCCGATTCACCGCGGCCGATCTCGCCGCGCGGATGGAGGGCATCGAATACCGCCACGGCGAAGCGTGGGTGGACGAAATCCCGGATGCCTACAAGTCGATCGACACCGTTATGGAGGACTCGAAGGATCTCGTCGAGGTTGTCACCAGCCTGCGCCAAATCGTCAATGTCAAGGGCACGTGAACCGTGGCGCTCGACGTCTACCGACGTTTATTTCAACCGGCGCCGGCAAATCCGGGAGCGTGCGCACCGGCCGTCACGAGCAACTTGCTGGATTGACAACCCGGCTTGCGGAGGCGTGTGGAATGGCCGGCCGAGCGATGCGCCGGACAACGGACGCGATGTTGCAGACAGATCTCGCGTCGGCCGAACGGGTCATCATCGAAGGCGAGGACATCAGCGCCATAACCCGCCACGCGCACGATGAGGCGTTCGCCTTGCTGGCATTGCGAGCGGCCTCGGAACAGCGGGCAATCGTCAGCTCCATTCAGCTCGCTGCCGATGTCCAGCGGATGGGTGAGCTGGCGGTTCATGTCGCCAAGATCGCTCGGCGTCGCCATCCGCACCCCGTGGTACCCGCTGAGGTCCGACCGCTCTTCGCCGACATGGGCCGGTTCGCGGTCGAACTCAGCGGCGGTGCGCGGGCGGTGCTGTTGTGGCGGGATCCCAGGAGGGCAGCCCAGATACGGCACGACCTCGATGCGATGAACGAACTGCACCAGCGCTCGCTGCGCGTGATGCTGGACCGCGACTGGCGCCATGGCGTGACCGCCGCGGTCGACTTGGCGTTGCTCGGCAGGTTCTATGAGCGATTCGCTGACCATGCCATGGAGATCGGCCGCCGCGTCACCTTTGAGGCCACCGGCATGCATCACGTCGCTCCCGCGGTGAGCGGCCTCGACTACGCCTAACCGTCGCACTGGACGAGTCACGGCATCGGGGGTGGACCCACACTGCCTGTTGAAGCTCTGGCGTGAGGATCGCCGGACAACGCGGCTATACGTGCGCATCGACTGCGAGCAAGCCGTCACTTCTTGTCATTTCCCGGCACGGCGGTTGAACTCAGGCGATATACATGCCGCATGCCCGCGAGGCATCATCGACGGACACACGCGAAACAGTCATCTGCGGTGGTCACGCGAGCCGGCTGGAGCCTGCACATGTGGTTGGTGTCGTGAGCCGGCTTGTCTCCGTGGTCGTCAACGCGATCCTGAGCCCGTTCGGGTCCGCAGTGCGATCGCTGACCGGTACACCGGCCGACACACAGACGACTTGTCAGACGCGGATCGCCGACACGGGCGTGGAAGCCGAACAGCGCACGCTGATCCTGTCGGCGTTTCCGGCGGAAGCCGACGCCATTCTCGGCCGCGCCACGCTCGACCCAAATCCCTGCGTGGTCGTCGACGGTCGGCACTTCTACTTGGGCACAATCGGCGGCAAGAAGGTCATCGTGACGATGACCGGCATCGGCATGGTGAACGCCACCAACACCACCGAAACGGCATTCGCCTACTTC
>JAJKIB010000327.1 GCA_021154745.1 Mycobacterium sp. | reverse complement strand
CCTTACGCCCCAGCAAAGGGCCTGGTTGAAGCTGGTCCAGCCGCTCGTCATCACCGAGGGGTTTGCCCTGCTGTCGGTGCCGACGACGTTTGTGCAAAACGAGATCGAACGCCACCTGCGGGAGCCGATCATCACAGCGTTGAGCCGTCAGCTCGGGCAGCGTGTCGAGCTGGGGGTCCGCATCGCAGCGCCGGCTTCCGGCGAACCTGAAGAGGGCCTCAACGGATTCGCCGGCACCCCGGCCGCCTCAGAGCCCGACGAAGTCGACGAGGACTCCGAGGCTCTCGCGAGTGCCGAGGAAAGCTGGCCGACCTACTTCTCGAACCGGCCACAGAACACTCCGGCCGGCGAGCCCACTGCGGTCAACCTGAACCGCCGGTACACCTTCGACACCTTCGTCATCGGGGCCTCCAACAGATTCGCTCACGCCGCGACGCTCGCGATTGCTGAGGCGCCCGCGCGGGCCTACAACCCGTTGTTCATCTGGGGCGAATCCGGGCTTGGCAAGACACACCTGCTGCACGCCGCCGGCAACTACGCCCAACGGCTCTTCCCCGGCATGCGCGTGAAGTACGTCTCCACCGAAGAGTTCACCAACGACTTCATCAACTCCCTGCGCGACGACCGCAAGGCCTCGTTCAAACGCAGCTACCGCGACATCGACGTCCTGTTGGTCGACGACATCCAGTTCATCGAAGGCAAGGAAGGCATCCAGGAGGAGTTCTTCCACACGTTCAACACGCTGCACAACGCCAACAAGCAGATCGTGATCTCCTCCGATCGGCCGCCCAAGCAGCTGGCCACACTCGAAGACCGCCTGCGCACCCGGTTCGAATGGGGACTGATCACCGACGTCCAGCCACCCGAACTCGAGACGCGCATCGCCATTCTGCGCAAGAAAGCACAAATGGACCGCCTCGACGTGCCCGGCGACGTGCTCGAGCTCATCGCCAGCAGCATCGAGCGCAACATCCGCGAGCTCGAGGGCGCCCTGATTCGAGTCACCGCGTTCGCGTCGCTGAACAAGACGCCGATCGACAAGTCCTTGGCCGAGATCGTGTTGCGCGACCTGATCGCCGATGCCAGCACCATGCAGATCAGCACGGCGACGATCATGGCCGCCACCGCCGAGTACTTTCAAACCACCGTTGAGGAACTGCGCGGGCCGGGCAAGACACGGGCACTGGCGCAGTCCCGACAAATCGCCATGTATCTGTGCCGCGAACTAACCGATCTGTCGCTACCCAAGATCGGCCAGGCGTTCGGCCGCGACCACACGACGGTGATGTATGCCGAGAAGAAGATTCGCGGCGAAATGGCCGAGCGCCGCGAGGTGTTCGATCACGTCAAGGAACTCACTACGCGAATCCGCCAGCGCTCCAAGCGCTGAGCGTTCCCTTCTTCGGCCTCACGATGGGTTCCTTCGAAAAATTCTTCGAAAAACTTTGGCACCGTCAGTATCACTTGTCACACGGATCTGGTGTGCATGCCGGTGTGGACAACTTGCCACCAACCTTCGGATTAACCGGCGATTCGTTCACAACGCGGTCGCAGTGCACAGTCCACCCCACCGCCCCCGCCGACATTCCCCAATCCACTCACAACCCGACACACTTGGCACGCTGGGCCGACACTGGTTTATCCCCAATGTGCACACGCCCTAATACTGTTGCTCATATATCTCCAAAGTTTCTCCTTAGAAGAAGCCAGTTGGGGACACATCGATTTTCTCGGCGCAAAACCGCTTTGCGACGCTCGATGTCACCCCGATCGATTAGCTTTCAAGTTGAGCCGGAAAGCTCTACGGTGGTTCATCGACAGCCGTTACGGTCGTCGGCACGCATCGGTGAGACGCGTGGTGAGACACGGGGAAACCGCTGGTTAGACCTTATTGTGGTGTGGATCGAAGGGACGCTATGGACGTGGCGACAACAACCGTTGGTCTCACCGATTTGAAGTTCAGGTTAGTACGCGAAGACTTCGCCGACGCCGTAGCCTGGGTTGCCAGGAATTTGCCAACCAGGCCGACCGTGCCGGTGCTCGCCGGCGTGTTGCTCACCGGGTCCGACGACGGGCTCACGATCTCCGGGTTCGATTACGAAGTCTCGGCCGAAGTGCGGGTCGCCGCCGAAATCGCTTCTCCTGGAAGCGTTTTGGTATCTGGCCGACTGTTGTCAGACATCACTCGGGCGCTGCCAGCCAAACCCGTCGACGTGAGCGCCGAAGGCACGCGCGTCTCGTTGACCTGCGGCAGTGCACGGTTCTCACTGCCCACCATGGCCGTCGAGGACTATCCGACGCTGCCCGCCCTGCCCGAGGACACGGGCGTCATTTCGTCGGAGCTGTTCGCCGAGGCCATCGGCCAGGTAGCGGTTGCCGCGGGCCGTGACGACACACTTCCGATGCTGACCGGCATCCGCGTGGAGATTTCCGGCGACAAGGTGGTTTTGGCGGCCACCGACCGCTTCCGGCTCGCGGTGCGGGAGCTGACGTGGTCGACGGAATCCGCGGATATCGAGGCTGCGGTGCTGGTACCCGCCAAGACGCTGGCCGAAGCCGCGAAGGCCGGGACCGACGGCACCGATGTGCACTTGTCGCTGGGTGCCGGGTCGGCGGTTGGCAAGGAGGGCCTGCTCGGTATTCGTAGTGACGGCAAGCGCAGTACCACCCGCTTGCTCGATGCCGAGTTCCCGAAGTTCCGTCAGCTGTTGCCGGCGGAGCACACGGCGATCGCGACCATCGGTGTCGCCGAACTGACCGAGGCGATCAAGCGAGTGGCGCTCGTGGCTGACCGAGGCGCGCAGGTGCGGATGGAATTCGCCGACGACGTGCTGCGGCTGTCGGCCGGAGCCGACGACGTGGGCCGCGCCGAAGAGGATCTTCCCGTCGCCTTCTCGGGTGACCCCTTGACAATCGCGTTCAACCCGACGTACCTGACGGACGGTTTGGGTTCGCTGCACTCGGAGCGCGTGACGTTTGGTTTCACGACACCGAGCCGACCCGCGGTGTTGCGCCCGGCAGGCGAGGATGATGGGAGTGTCGGCGCGACGGGTTCGTTCCCGGCCGCTCAAACCGACTATGTCTACCTGTTGATGCCGGTGCGGCTTCCGGGCTGACCGGCCCTACCGCCACGAAAGAGGCGCACATGCAACTGGGTCTCGTCGGCCTCGGCAAAATGGGTTTCAACATGCGGGAACGCCTGCGTGACGGCGCACACGAGGTGATCGGGTACGACCCGCGGCCCGAGGTCACCGATGTGCCGACGCTGGCGGCGCTCGCGGAAGCGCTCACCGCGCCGCGGGTGGTGTGGGTGATGGTGCCCTCCGGCCCGGTGACCCACGAAACCATCGCCGCGCTGGCCGAGGAGCTGAGTCCCGGCGACATGGTCATCGACGGCGGCAACTCGCGATACACCGAGGACGGCCCGCACGCAAAGCTATTGGACGACAAGGGAATCGCATTCATCGACGCAGGCGTGTCGGGCGGCGTCTGGGGGTTGAAGGAAGGCTATGGCCTGATGGTCGGCGGCAGCGATGCCGACATCGACCGGGCGATGCCGATCTTCGACACGCTGCGCCCGCCGGGCCCACGCGAGGACGGGTTTGTGCACGCCGGCCCGGTTGGTGCGGGGCATTACGCCAAGATGGTGCACAACGGCATCGAGTACGGCCTGATGATGGCCTACGCCGAGGGGTACGAATTGCTGGCGGCTGAGGAACTCATCACCGACACGCAGGCGGTCATCCAGGCTTGGACCAACGGCACGGTGGTGCGGTCATGGTTGCAGCAGTTGCTCGCCAAGGCGTTGAAGGAAGACCCCAAATTCATCGAGATCAGCGGTTATACCGAGGATTCCGGTGAAGGGCGATGGACGGTCGAGGAGGCAATCAGCCACCGGGTGCCCATGCCGGTGATCGCGGCCTCGCTGTTCGCGCGGTTCGCTTCCCGTCAGGAAGACTCTCCTTCGATGAAGGCCGTGTCGGCTTTGCGCAACCAGTTCGGTGGCCACGCGGTCAAGCGAATCAGCGAGTCCGGGTGACCGGCGGGGCAGGAGCGAAGCGACTCGGGAGGCTTTGAGGTGTACGTCCGGCGTCTGGGGTTGCAAGACTTCCGGTCCTGGCCGCAGGCTGACCTGGACCTTGAGCCCGGACGGACGGTATTCGTTGCGCCAAATGGCTTCGGCAAAACGAATCTCCTTGAAGCCCTGTGGTATTCGTCGACCCTCGGTTCGCACCGGGTCGCATCGGATGCACCGTTGATCCGGGCGGGCGCGGAGCGGGCAGTGGTGTCCACGATTGTGGTGAGCGACGGGCGGGAGTTGGCCGTCGACCTGGAAATCACTGCCGGGCGCGCGAACAAGGCTCGACTGAACCGCTCCCCCGTGCGTTCGGCGCGCGAAGTGCTCGGCGTGTTGAGGGCGGTGCTGTTCGCGCCCGAGGACCTGGCGCTGGTGCGCGGCGACCCGGGCGAACGGCGCCGCTACCTCGACGAACTGGCCACAACCCGGCGACCGCGGATTGGCGCGGTGCGGGCGGATTACGACAAAGTGCTGCGGCAGCGGGCCGCGCTCCTCAAGACCGCGGGCGCTGCCCGCCAGCGCGGTGACCGCAGCGTGCTGGACACGCTCGACGTGTGGGACGGACACCTCGCCGCGTACGGCGCCCAATTGATCGCGGCGCGCGTCGAACTGGTCAATCAGCTCGCGCCCGAGGTGGAAAAGGCCTACCAGCTGCTGGCACCGTCGTCACGACCCGCGTCGATCCAGTACCGCAGCGGTGTCGACGTGGTCGAGAACGAGGCCGCCGCGGGCAATGACAGCGCCGAGCTGTTCGAGGCGGCGCTGCTGGATGCACTGGCCCGGCGACGTGACGCGGAACTGGAGCGCGGCGTGTGTCTGGTGGGTCCGCACCGCGATGACCTCGAACTTCGGCTGGGCGATCAGATCACGAAAGGCTTTGCAAGCCATGGGGAATCGTGGTCGATGGCGTTGGCGCTACGGTTGGCCGCTTACGAGTTGCTGCGAGCCGAAGGCGGCGATCCGGTGCTGCTGCTGGACGATGTTTTCGCCGAACTCGACACCGCCCGGCGCCAAGCGCTGGCCAACGTGGCAGCCAACGCGGAACAGGTGCTGGTGACCGCCGCGGTGCACGACGATATTCCCTCCGACTGGGATGCCCGTCGGATCGACATCACCATGCGTGATGAAGACACCGGTCGAGTTTCGACGGTGCAGTCATGACCCACGACGACGACACCCAAACCGGGCCGCCCGATCACCTGGCGAGACTGGCAGGCATGGACCTGGTGCGCCGCACACTCGAGGAAGCACGCGGGGCAGCGCGGATTCAAGGCAAGGACGTCGGACGCGGACGCAGCTCGCCGGGCCGTCGCCGGGTGGCAGGCACCAGCCGTCGCCGCTGGTCGGGTCCGGGACCGGATTCGCGGGACCCGCAGCCGCTCGGGTCGGCGACCAGCGACGTGGCGCGCAATCGCGGCTGGTCGGGTCGGGTTGCCGAGGGATCGGTGTTCGGTCGGTGGCCAGGGGTCGTCGGCGAGCAGATCGCCGCGCACGCCTCGCCGACATCGCTGAACGAGGGGGTGCTGACCATCTCCGCCGAATCGACGGCGTGGGCGACTCAGCTGCGGATGGTGCAGTCGCAACTCTTAGCCAAGATCGCCGCCGCGGTCGGGGACGGGGTGGTCAGCTCACTGAAAATCGTCGGTCCGGTCGGCCCCTCGTGGCGCAAAGGGCGGTATCACATCGCCGGCCGAGGGCCCCGCGATACTTACGGGTAGCGACTCACAGGCCGATACCCTGAGAGCCGCCAGAAGGCCGAGATCCTAGTTCTCAAGCGTCGTGACGCACCTTAGATCGAAAAATTCCACAGGCGGCGCGAATAGGTGCGTAGAAACGCCGCCTCAGAATCGGTCCTGTCGCGATCTGACGGTAGACTGTTTTTCATGACTTGCCGACGGTACTGACTACCGTCGCTGCGACCCCCAAGGAGAAGCTTCCGCCCGTGGCTGCTGCGAAGAAGAAAGCACAACAGGAATACGGCGCTCAGTCCATCACGATTCTCGAAGGACTAGAGGCCGTCCGCAAACGTCCGGGCATGTATATCGGCTCCACCGGCGAGCGCGGCCTGCACCACCTCATCTGGGAGGTGGTCGACAACGCCGTGGACGAGGCGATGGCGGGTTACGCCACCAGGGTGGACGTGCGGATGCTCGAGGACGGCGGCGTCGAGGTTCGCGACGACGGCCGCGGCATCCCGGTGGCCATGCATGCCTCCGGCGTGCCGACCGTCGACGTCGTGATGACCCAGCTGCATGCCGGCGGCAAGTTCGATTCCGACGCCTACGCGGTGTCGGGCGGACTGCACGGCGTGGGTGTGTCGGTGGTCAACGCTCTGTCCAGACGCCTCGAGGTAGAGATCAAGCATGACGGATATGAGTGGTTCCAGTCCTACGACCAATCAGTGCCCGGCACGCTCAAGCAGGGCGAAGCCACCAAGAAGACGGGCACGGTGGTGCGGTTCTGGGCCGACCCGACGATCTTCGAAACCACTACTTACGACTTCGAGACCGTCGCGCGGCGACTACAGGAGATGGCGTTCCTGAACAAAGGGCTGACCATCACCCTGTCCGACGAGCGGGTGACGGCCGAACAGGTAGTCGACGAAGTCGTCAGCGATACCGCCGAAGCCCCGAAGTCGGCGGAGGAGAAGGCAGCTGAAGCGGCCGGCCCGCACAAGACCAAGAACCGTACCTTCCACTACCCCGGCGGGCTGGTCGACTACATCAAGCACATCAACCGGACCAAAACAGCGATCCACCAGAGCATCGTCGACTTCTCCGGCAAGGGCGAAGGTCACGAGGTCGAGATCGCGATGCAGTGGAACGCCGGCTATTCGGAGTCGGTGCACACGTTCGCCAACACGATCAACACCCACGAGGGCGGCACCCACGAAGAAGGATTCAGGGCGGCGCTGACCAGCGTGGTCAACAAGTACGCCAAGGACAAGAAGCTGCTGAAGGAGAAGGACCCGAACCTCACCGGAGACGACATCCGCGAGGGCCTTGCCGCCGTCATCTCGGTCAAGGTGGCCGAGCCGCAGTTCGAGGGGCAGACGAAAACCAAGCTGGGTAACACCGAGGTGAAGTCGTTCGTCCAGAAGATCTGCAATGAGCAGTTGAGCCACTGGTTCGAGGCCAACCCTGCCGAGGCGAAAACGGTTCTGAACAAGGCTGTTTCGTCGGCGCAGGCGCGGATCGCGGCCCGCAAGGCGCGCGAGCTGGTGCGCCGCAAGAGCGCCACCGACATCGGCGGCCTGCCCGGCAAGCTGGCGGACTGCCGCTCCACCGACCCGCGTAAATCGGAACTGTATGTGGTGGAGGGTGATTCGGCCGGCGGCTCGGCCAAGAGTGGCCGCGATTCGATGTTCCAGGCGATCCTGCCGCTGCGCGGCAAGATCATCAACGTCGAAAAGGCTCGGATCGACCGGGTGCTGAAGAATACCGAAGTCCAAGCCATCATCACCGCACTGGGCACCGGCATCCACGACGAATTCGACCTCGCCAAGTTGCGTTACCACAAGATCGTGCTGATGGCCGACGCCGATGTGGACGGCCAGCACATCTCTACCCTGCTGCTGACGCTGCTGTTCCGGTTCATGAAGCCGTTGGTGGAAAACGGCCACATTTTCCTGGCGCAGCCGCCGCTGTACAAGCTGAAGTGGCAGCGCACCGATCCGGAGTTCGCCTACTCCGACCGTGAGCGCGACGGCCTGCTCGAGGCGGGGCAGAAGGCCGGCAAGAAGATCAACAAGGACGATGGCATCCAGCGGTACAAGGGTCTTGGCGAGATGGATGCCAAGGAATTGTGGGAAACCACCATGGATCCGTCAGTGCGCGTGCTGCGGCAGGTGACGTTGGACGATGCGGCCGCCGCCGACGAGCTGTTCTCGATCCTGATGGGCGAGGACGTCGAGGCGCGCCGCAGCTTCATCACCCGCAACGCCAAAGACGTTCGCTTCCTTGATGTTTAACGGCGAAGTTTAGGACTCTATTCAATGACCGATACCACGTTGCCGCCCGGCGACGAAGCAGGAGACCGCATCGAGCCGGTCGACATCCAGCAGGAGATGCAGCGCAGCTACATCGACTATGCGATGAGCGTCATCGTCGGCCGAGCGCTGCCGGAGGTCCGCGACGGCCTCAAGCCGGTGCACCGCCGCGTGCTCTACGCGATGTACGACTCGGGCTTCCGGCCGGACCGCAGTCATGCGAAATCGGCGCGCTCCGTTGCCGAAACGATGGGCAACTACCATCCGCACGGCGACGCATCGATCTACGACACCCTCGTTCGCATGGCGCAGCCGTGGTCGCTGCGGTATCCCCTCGTCGACGGGCAGGGCAACTTCGGCTCGCCGGGCAACGATCCTCCGGCCGCCATGAGGTACTGCGTCACCGGCGATGCGTTGGTGCGGTTGCCGTTTGGGCAGTCCGTGCGTATTGCAGACTTCGTTCCCGGTGCGCGGCCGAACTCCGACAACGTCGTCGACGCCAAGGTGTTGGACCGACACGGCAACCCCGTCGTGGCCGATCGCCTGTTCCACTCCGGTGAGCATCGGACCTACACGGTAACGACCGCAGAAGGATATTCGGTCACCGGTACCGCCAACCACCCGCTTCTGTGCTTGGTGGACGTGGCCGGCGTGCCGACTCTGTTGTGGAAGCTCATCGAAGAAGTACGGCCGAACGACCGTGTGGCGATCCAACGGACTCTGCCTGCTGAGTTCGGTCCAGGTGACTGGCACGACACGTTGGAGGCGCTCCTTTTGGGTGCTTTCATCAGCGAGGGATTCGTTTCGGAGCGGCGCGCCGGGTTCAACAACCTCGATCGCGACTACTTCAACATGGTCGTTGCCGCGTATGACGCGGTGGTCGGTGGTCCGCGCTATGTCTCGGAGCGGACGATCGCTTCGGGATCGAACCTTCTCGAACTCGATATCCACAATTTAAGTGCGCTGCGCACGAGCCGCCTGGCCGACCTCATCGGCCAACGGTCCGCGGACAAGGTGGTGCCGCAATGGCTCTGGCAGTCCACGGCTGCGGTGAAGCGGGCGTTCCTCGGCGCACTGTTCGAAGGTGATGGGTCATGTTCGGCGCTGCCGCGCAAGACGATTCAAGTCTCTTATTCAACGCGGAGCGGACGTCTCGCTAAGGATGTCCAGCAGATGCTGCTGGAGTTCGGCGTGATTTCGCGCCGGTACCTGCATGCGACGGGTGAGCACAAAGTCGTCATCACCAACCGTGCCCATGTAGAGTTGTTCGCGAAGCAGGTCGGCTTTGGCGGCATTAAGCAAGCGAAGTTGCGAGGGCTGATCGAGGCGTTGCCTTCCAAGGCCGCAGGCTTGGACACCGACCACGTTCCAGGTCTCTCGG
>JAJKIB010000326.1 GCA_021154745.1 Mycobacterium sp. | reverse complement strand
GAACCGGGCGAGTTCATCCTCGGCTACCCCGACGAAGACGGCCCGGTGGCGAATCTGCCTGAGCCAGAGATCTTGTCGCGCAACGGCAGCTACATGGCCTACCGGCGATTGGAGGAGCACGTCGGCGCATTCCGTGACCATCTGCGCGAGAACTCCGACACCCCTGAGGGGCAGGAATTGCTTGCCGCCAAATTCATGGGCCGCTGGCGCAGCGGTGCACCGCTGGTGCTCGCGCCGGACAAAGACGATCCCGAATTGGGTGCGGATCCGATGCGCAACAACGACTACAACTACAAGGAGATGGATCCGTTCGGATACGCCTGCCCGCTGGGATCGCATGCGCGCAGGCTCAATCCACGCGACACCGCACACAACATGAACCGCCGACGCATGATCCGGCGGGGCGCGACCTACGGACCCGCCCTGCCCGAAGACGCGCCCGACGACGGCGTGGAACGCGGCATCGCCGCTTTCATCATCTGCGCCAACTTGATCCGCCAGTTCGAGTTCGCCCAGAACGTCTGGATCAACGACAAGGCCTTCCACGAACTCGGCAACGAGCACGACCCGATCTGCGGTAGCCAGGACGGCACACTGGATTTCACCGTGCCCAAGCGGCCGATTCGCAAGGTACACAAGGGGATTCCGGCGTTCACCACGCTGAAAGGCGGCGCATACTTCTTCCTCCCCGGAATGAACGCACTGCGCTACCTCGCTTCTCTCGACAGCTAGAAGGACATCATGCGGGCACGCACCTACAACCAGAGCCATGTCGCACGCAATCACGATGGGCGCAGGCGTATCAGTATCTACTGGACGTGGAGCTATCCCTGGGAAGCGCAACGGGATCCGGCCTCGATGGAGAACCGCTTCTCCACCATGACCGAGGTGCGCAACGTGTTGTGGCCGTCCTACGAGACGCCCGAGTACGACGCGGCCAACTTCCTGCAGGGCATCGCGGGCACGTTGGAACTATTCCACCGCTCGGCGCTGGCATTCCAGGAGCTGGCCGAGGAGGCGACCGGTCACCCTGTCGCGGTATTCCAGCGCATCGACCAAGCCGGCTACAAACTTCCGATCGACGAACGAATCCTCGCCGACACCGACACGCTGATGGTGTTCGGGCTCGACCACCTGCTGTCCGAACAGCAAGCCGCACCCGAGGAGATCGCTGCCATCGCCGAGTGGCTCAAGAGAGAAGGCACCTGTCTGCTCTTGGCGCCCCATCACGACGTCGGCTTCACCGACAACTACGACCAGAGACAGGTCGAGTACGAACACCACGGCGACCGCCTCGTCCCGCGCCAACAACGCTTCGGCCAGTACACCCGCTCGCTGATGCGGGCGCTCGAAGTGCCCGTGCACAACATCTGGGGGCTGCGGCCCGCCGTCGTCGAGGGCACCAAGGAAATCGCGCCGCTTACCGGCTTCCGCGACCTTGACACACCGCGGCTGCTCGACAACGTCACCACATTCAACTTTCACCCACACTTGCCGCACTACGAACTCACTGCGCCGGAGGGCAAGGAGTTGCAGGTCCTCGGGCGTCAGCGGATCGACCCGAACCGACCTCATCCGTTCACGGACGCGGGCAACACCGAGTTCAATGCGCTGGTGTGGATGCCGCCGGCCGGCCAGCGGGCGGGCGACATCGTCCTCATCGACTCCACGCACTTCACCACGCTCTTCGGCGGCACCGACAGCCTTCGCAACCTCTGGCACAACCTGGCCACCATGAAGTGAGGCTCATGGGCAATCATGGCGTATGCCCAACAACAGAGCCGTGTTCATCACCGGAGCCGCCGCAGGGATCGGCCGCGCGACCGCGCTGACTTTCGCGAAGAACGGCTACACCGTCGGCGGCTACGACATCGACGAGGTCGGCCTGAAGTCGCTCGCCGACGAGGTTGACAATCTCGGTGGCACAGCGATCACCGGACATCTGGACGTCACCGACTCCGCTGAAATGGCGCAGCGGGTAGGCGAATTCGCTAAAGCGGCCGGGCGGCTCGACGTGATGATCAACAATGCCGGCATTCTGCTGGCCGGACGCTTCGAGGACATCGACGTCGCCAGGCACCTGAAGGAAATCGACATCAACGCCAAGGGCGTCGTCAACGGACTGCACGCCGCATTCCCCTACCTACGCGATACAGCCAACTCTGTCGTCGTCAACCTCTCCTCCGCCTCGGCAATCTATGGCCAGGCCGAACTCGCCAACTACAGCGCCACCAAGTTCTTCGTCCGCGGCATCACCGAAGCGCTCGACATCGAATGGCAGCGCTATGGCATCCGGGTGATCGCGATGTGGCCGCTCTACGTGCAGACCGCGATGACCGACCACATCAAGACCGGCACGACCGAGTCGCTCGGCATCCGGCTCACCGCCCAAGATGTCGCTGACGCGATCGCCAAAGCCGTCGAACCGTCGCGGCTCCGCCGCGCCATCCACCAGGTGCACTTCCCCGTCGGCTCGCAGACCAAGGCCATGGCGGCGGGTGCCCGGTTCTCACCCGCGTGGCTGACCCGACTGGTCAACAAGCGACTGGCACACTCCTGACATGTTCCGAATGACGGTCGAGGACGTGTTCGCGATCCGTAACCGCGGGGTCGTCGCGACCGGCCGCGTGGAAAGCGGCGCGCCGCGGGTCGGTGACACCGTGCAGATTGACGGCACCCTGGAGGTGCGCGTCGAGGCCATCGAGGTCTTCCGCAAATCGATCGACGAGGCGAAAGCCGGCGACAACATCGGCGTGCTGTTCAAGAAGATCGAGAAGAGCCAGCTCAATCGCGGCTCTGTCCTGACCGCGGCCGGTGAGTTTCCTCCCATCGAGCAGAGCGGCTTCATCGTCTGATTTGCACTCGGGCAGACCGCGAGATCCGACTTAAGACACGTCATTGCTCTCTTTGCCGTACCGGAACCTGATTTCGCGGAAAGGCGGGTTAGGCTCGCCGAGTGCGAGCTGCGTTGTCCCGCCGGAGTTTCCTCACGGTTGCTGCGGGTGCGGCGCTGGTCGCGGCGTGCAGTTCGACGAAGCCGGGCGAGGTCGCCAAGGACGGCTCCGTCACCGTCAAGCACATCTTCGGGGAAACGAAGATCCCGGCACCGCCCAAACGCGTCGTCAGCGCCGGCTTCACCGAGCAGGACGACCTGTTGGCCATCGGAGTCGTGCCGATCGCGGTCACCGACTGGTTCGGCGGCGAGCCGTTCGGCGTATGGCCTTGGGCGCAGCCCAAATTGGGCGCCGCACAGCCGGTCGTGCTCAACCTCAATGACGGTATCCAGGTGGATCAGATCGCGTCGCTGAAGCCCGACCTGATCGTCGCCACCAACGCCGGCCTCGACCAGGACACCTACACCAAGCTGTCGGCCATCGCGCCGACGATCGCGCAGGCCGGCCCGGACGCGTTCTTCGAGCCGTGGAAGAACCAGGCCACCGCGATCGGTCAGGCGGTTTTCAAGGCCGAGGACATGGCCAAGTTGATCGCCAGCGTCGACGAGAAGTTCGCGGGCGTCGGCACGAAAAATCCCCAATTCGCCGGCAAGAAGGTGTTGCTCCTCGGCGGAACGTTCTTCGAAGACAGCGTTCGCGTCACCACACCGGGTTGGCGCACCGACTTCCTCACCAACATGGGCTTCACCATTCCCGACACCGGCGGCGAGTTGGTTCCGCGCGAGAAGATGGCGGCCGTTCTCGACCGCGCCGACGTGCTGATCTGGACCACCGAGAGCGACGACGAACAGGCCGCGCTGCTTGCCGACCCGATCGTCGCAAAGCTGCGGGCAACGGTCCAGCAGCGCAACATCTTTACCGGTAAGGATCTGGCCGGTGCGATCGCGTTCGCGTCGCCGCTGTCCTATCCGGTGGTGGCCGACCAGTTGCCACCTCTTATTGCGAAGGCGCTCGCCTGACAAGATGTTCGGGTGACAAGCGACCAGACCGCCACTGAAGAGCAGCATGCCGCGTTCGCCCAGGTCGGGTCGAAGTACTATCCGATTTTCGTCGCGGTCTTCACCGCGCTGGTGATCATCTCCAACGTGACGGCCACCAAGGGCGTCGCGTTCGGTCCGATCATCACCGATGGCGGGTTCATCGTCTTCCCACTCACCTACGTGATTGGCGACGTGCTGTCCGAGGTGTACGGGTTCAAGGCCGCGCGGCGGGCAATCCTCCTTGGCTTCGCGATGAATATTCTGGCCGCGCTCACATTCTGGGTGACGATCTATTTGCCCGCGGCCGACTTCTACCCGAACCAGGAGCACTTCGAGAACATCGTCCACGCGTACACGCAACTGATCGTGGCAGGGCTCGCGGGATTCATCGTCGGGCAGACCATCAACGCCTGGGTCGTGGTGTTCATCAAGGAGCGCACGAAAGAAAAGCACCTCTGGGCGCGACTCGTTGGCTCGACGTTCGCGGGCCAACTCGGCGACACCGTGGTGTTCTGCAGCATTGCAGCAAGCGCCATCGGCATCAGCACGTTCGGCGACTTCGTCACGTACACGGCACTGGGCTGGTTCTACAAGACCGCCGTAGAGGTGATCATGCTGCCGGTGACCTACCGGGTGATCGCCTACATCAAGCGCCACGAGCCGACATACGGGCCGGCAATATGAGCTATCGCTAAGGCTCCTCTGGCAAGGCTCATAGAGCTGCAGCTTTCTTAGCTACTCGCGGGTAAGTTCGGGCCTATGAGCGTGACTGCGGATCTGATGGACGTGAGAGCTCTTGGCACCGTGCATGACTATGGCGATCAGGCGCTGTTGCTCGAGTTCGACAGCACCGCCGAAGTATTGGCGTGGGCAGACGCGTTGCGCGGGGCCGAACTGCTCGGCGTGCTGGACATCGTTCCGGCGTCGCGCACGGTGCTGCTCAAGCTCGCCGGGCCGCGCTATCAGGCGCCGACCCGGCAGCGGCTCGGCAAGCTTCGCGTGACGGCCGACGCGCTGTCGCAGGCACCCATTGAGGGGCAGGCCGACATCGAGATTGATGTTGTGTACGACGGCGCCGACCTCTACGAGGTATCCCGTCTCACCGGGATGACGCCCGGGCAGGTGGTGGCCGCGCACACCAGCACGCCGTGGCGGGTCGGATTCGGTGGCTTCGCACCAGGTTTCGCCTATCTGGTCGGCGGGGACGAACGGCTTAACGTGCCGCGGCAATCCGAGCCGCGGACCAAGGTGCCCGCTGGGTCGGTGGCGCTGGCCGGGGAGTTCAGCGCCATCTACCCGAGGGAATCGCCTGGTGGTTGGCAGCTGATCGGCCATACCGTCAACGACACACCCGACTTGTGGGACGTCGACCGCGATCCACCCGCGCTGCTGCAGCCGGGCATGTGGGTCCAGTTCCGGGCGGTAGGCAAGGAGTGAGGCCATGACCACGACACTGGAAATCCTGCGCACCGGGCCACTCGCGCTGATCGAGGATCTCGGCAGGCCCGGCCTGGCGGATATGGGCGTTACCCGCTCCGGCGCGGCCGACCGCCGGTCGCACGCACTGGCCAACAGGCTTGTCGCCAACCCCAGCGATCACGCCACCATCGAGGTGACGTTCGGTGGGTTCTCGGCGCGGGTCCGCGGCGGCGACGTCGCGATCGCGGTCACCGGCGCCGACACCGATCCATCGGTGAACGGAAAGCCGTTCGGTACCAACAGCATTCACTACGCACATGACGGCGAAGTGATCTCCCTGGGTGCGCCGCATACCGGCCTGCGCACCTATTTTGCAGTGCGCGGGGGTATCGACGTGTCGCCCGTGCTGGGCTCGCGCTCCTACGACGTGATGTCGGCGATCGGTCCGCTGCCGCTTCAGCCAGGCGATGTGCTGCCGATCGGCGGGCACACCGGCGAACTTCCCGAACTGGATCAGGCGCCGGTGGCCGCGATCGAGGACGAGGTGCTCGAACTCAACGTGGTGCCAGGTCCCCGCGACGACTGGTTCGTCGATCCTGACATCCTGATCCGCACCAATTGGCAGGTCACCAACCGCACCGACCGGGTCGGCATGCGGCTGATCGGCATGCCGCTGGAGTACCGCTGGCCCGACCGCCAGCTGCCGAGCGAGGGTGCGACCCGCGGCGCAATCCAGGTGCCGCCGAACGGTTTTCCGGTAATTCTCGGGCCCGACCATCCGGTCACCGGCGGCTATACGGTGATCGGCGTGGTGACCGACGAGGACATTGACAAGATCGCGCAGATCCGCCCCGGGCAGACCGTGCGGCTGCACTGGTCGCGTCCGCGGAGGCCGTTCGAGGACTAGTAGAGACATCGGCCCTGCGCGCTGGTAGAACGGCAGTGTGCACACGCAGGAATTTCGCGTGCGCGGGGTCCACACCGCCCGCCTGGTCCACACCGCCGACCTCGACAAGGAGTCTCGCGAGGATGCCCGCCGCATGGTCTTCGAGGCCTTCGGCGGCGAGTTCACCG
>JAJKIB010000325.1 GCA_021154745.1 Mycobacterium sp. | reverse complement strand
GGCTGCGCCAAGCTCCGCATGACTGGAGAAGAACTGACCGACGCAGGACGCAGAAGTCGGGGCAACGGCCGAGGCCGATGTAGCAGGAACGAGCAGCATTGCCACCGAGAGGCGGCGGCGACAAGGAACGTAGGCACGGCTCCTCCTTTCGTCATGACTCAAGGGTACCGAAAGCGACGCACCGCGCAAAAGGCAGTGAAACGCACGTGGTGATACCGGCAGAGACAGGCACCTGCGCCTGCGCGTCAGACCGCCGGCCCGGTTACGAGGTTACTAGTTGTCGAGGTGCCGCCTGAGCCGCAGCGAAGTGCGGCCTTCCAGCGATTCGCCCCAGGCTGGGCGCTCGCCACGCGCGTGGAAACCGCGCGCGAAGTAGAAGCGGAGGCCTTTCGCGTTGTCGGGATCGACGCTGACCCATTGCTCACGTGCGCCGCGTGCGCGCTGCTGCTCGGAGATCGCGTCGAGCAGCAGGCTGCCGATTCCCTCCCGACGCCGCGTCGGGTCGAGGTAGAGGACGAAGAGCTCGCCGACGCCCGGCTCGATCATGCCGCCCCCTCCCGCACCGACCACGGTGCCGTCATCCACCGCCACGATCCACCCATCCCAGTCGTGCGGCGCAGCGATCTCGCCCGCGATTCGTTCCGGCGAGTAGTACTCAGCGATGGCCGCCTCGATTCGCTCCGGCTCGTAGATGCCTTCGTAGGTGTCCCGCCAACCCGCGGCGCATACACGTGCGATGCCATGAGCATCGTCGCGGCCGGCCTTGCGAATGATGATGCGGCCCATCACCGCGATGATTCCAGACGAGGGCCGTCTCCGGCGCTCGCGTCAGCGGGAGCTGCGGAGCGTCCGTTGCAAGTGATTGCGAATCCGTCTGCCGCAGATCTTGCGGGGCGGTGCCGCCCGGGAGTCGCCCGGCACAGCCGGCCTACCACACAGATTCAGTTCGCCCGGCGTTTCGCATAACGCACCGCCTTGTCGCGGGATGAGCAGTCCTGCATCTCCACGATCCGGCCGTTGCGGGTGGTGACCACCATGAAGAAGGGATAAGCACGCTCGGGTTGCCCAGGGTCCCGGCCCTCCCAACGACCCTCGATTATGAGCGCCTGCCCGATCTCTACCGCGTTGGTCACGCGGAGCCGAACGCCAAAGCCTTGCCGTGGCTCGAACGCTCCCTTGAGAACCTCACGGGCCTCATCGGGGCCGTGTCAACTGGGCGTGTGGGCCCACCACAGGTGACCACGGCGAACGCCGCGCCACTCAAGCTGCCCGTCCATGAGCGCCACGGTGGGCTCCACGTCACCACGGTTCAACCCGTCCAGGGCCCCTTGCAGACTGGGTGGAAGGTCGCCGCCCATTGCTTGGGGAGCATCCCACCTCGTGATCTGCGGCGCAAGAGGCAGGCCCTTCTGGTGCTGCACCGTGTGTGGCAAGACGCAGCCGACAGACGACGACTAACGGGAATCGCTGTCCAGGGCGGCTGCCGAGCGTTCGGCGTGCTGGCGTTGACTTGCCGTGAGGATGCGTTCTAGGAGTGTATCCCAGGGACGAGCCGGTGTGGCTGGCACTCCGTGCTCGTCGCATTTGCGTGAGAGCCAGGCACTCCAGAGGGCGCTGACCTCCGCCCGGGTCGTCTGCGGCGCAGACGCAGCTCTCGGTCGGCGAAGTTTCGCACAAGCTGATCGACATCGTCCTCCAAGAGAAACACCGCTCGCACTCGACCGTTGTTCGGCTGTTCACCGAAGGTTGACCGCCCCGCCAACGCGGGATGGATGAAGTCACCCTCGACCACAGTGGGCGTGCCTTCCTGGAGGTGGTTTTCGATTACCGCCTCAAGCGCAGACATCATCACGCACGCGATCTCGGTGCCCTGTTGCTGAATGTCACCGGCCGAGAGGGATCCGGGGTTCGGGTGGCTTTCCCAGAAGTGAAGGGCGGGTAGTTGCTCGGGCGTCGACAACCGCTGCAGCACCGCTACCAGGTCGTCGACCGCTGCCACCCCGACGCCGAGATCACGAGCCAAGCGGTATGCCACACCCGTTTTCCCGGTACCAGACGCACCTCCGAGGAGGAGCACATCCCACGCCGGTGTCTTCAGATTGCGATTCAGGTGTCCCCCCGTAGCGTTCTGTTGTACCGCATCGGCGTAGCGTCGCCGACGCTGACCTGGAGGACCCTACCGAAGCGTATGGCTCCCGGCAGCCACCGTGAGGGCTGCGCCGATGCCGGGAGGCACTGTGGAGCGCGGCCAGAGGCGATGACCGAGCCGGTCCTGCCATTTCCTATCATGGCGGCCTGATCAGCGCGCCCGCGGCCGGTTAGCCTTAACTGCCCGAAGCCTCATGGTTGAGCCAAGAACCGCGAGTCGGGACGGACAGATTCGAACTGTCGACCCCCTGCTGCCGAAGCAGGTTCATGGGTCAGACCAGGGGATACCCCGTGGTGTAGAACCGTACAGTTGAGCCAATACGCCGGCGAACGAGTGTTCCCTGGTGCGCCCTAGTAATCCGTGGAGTGTGCACAAAATAGACACACACAGCGTCGCCAAAACAGAGAACACGGCGTCCAGGCCTGTGCAGAGGCGGGGCTGGACGCCGCGAACGGGCGGCCCTGCACGGCCAAGACGATGACTGATGGGACCGTCGGGGCGCAGCGCGGCGGCGGAGTTCGTAGGAGCAGTGTCGTAGCCCGCACAGTCCGTGTCGGGGCGCGTGCGGAGTTCGGCTATTGCCGCGGGCTAAGAGGGGCCTGAGACGGGTTGGCGGCCCGGCAGGTAGATGGACAGCAGGGTTGCTCGGTGACAGAAGCGGCAGACGAAAAAACTGGTCGCCTTGCCGAATCCTCGGCACTTCGTGTTCGCGCACTTGCGATCAGACTTGCTCACGACGGCGAGGTCGGCTCCCGTTGAAGGGTGGCAGGTGGACTCCCCTTTGAGCTGCCACCCTTCATCCGACCCAAGCGGCCGGGCCTTCGTTGGTATGTGCTCCTCTTGGTCGACACAAGGCCCGGCCGTCCCGACTCGCTCCCCTGTTGCTAGCATCCGCCGGCGGCTGGTCTTCGTACTTGGATGACGACGCCCCGACTGGCGGGGGGCGACCACGGTCGCGGCCAGCCGTAACAACCTCAGGCGCCGCGAGAGCATGGACGACGGGACGCCCCGGCGGTGATGGCTCGTGGGGCGCCCCGTTGCCTTGGGCCGCACAACAACCGCTCCAGACCCGCGTTTGTCCCCGCAAATGCTCGTCGAGCGGTCACACCATTTATCGGCGCGAATCCGGCAAACCCTGACGCCGGATTAAGGGGCCTGCAGACTGTCGGGTCTTGCGCGTCGATTGCCGGTTCGCCAGAGTAGTCGTCGTGGCCCCTGAAGAAGCCCCGCTGCGGATGACCAAGAACGGACTGGTCGCCGACGTCGACGGCTGGTTCGTTGTCAATGCCCGTGAGTCGCGATGGCGTGACGACGGCCCGCTCGGCGTGTTCTGCACCTGCGAGGGCAAACGCCGATTTCGCCAGGTGGGCATGAATATCAGCGTGCTTGCGCCCGGCCAGGCGCTTGGCATGTACCACCGCGAAGCTGCTCAGGAGGGGTTTCTCGTCGTCGCCGGTGAGTGCCTGCTGATTGTCGAGGACAAGGAGCGACGGCTGAAAGCGTGGGACTACTTCCACTGCCCTCCGGGCACCGAGCATGTGATCGTCGGCAGCGGAGCTAGCCCGGCGGTGGTGGTGGCAGTGGGCGCTCGCGGGCGTGGCGGCGTCGTGTATCTCGTGTCCAACGTCGCGGCACGGTTTGGGGCGAGTGTAGAGGGCGAAACGCGGAAGCCAACCGAGGCGTATGCCGAGGTTTACGCCGACCTTCCGAGGTCGCACTGGGTCAAGTACCGGGAGGGATGGCTGCCGGACGACTGAACTGCGACGTCACCCCGCATTTTGCGCAGCGGCACTGTTCCAAGCGTCACCTTGCGATCGTTGCTCGCTCTAGCCAGCGGTTGCCCAGCTGGGCCGTGAGCGGCGCGCGCGCGCCATCGTCCCACATTCGGTGCACACAAACACCGTCCAATCGACGGCCTGCGCTGTGAGGTCGACCCGTTCCTGCTGCGTCCAAACCCCGCAGTTCTGACATTCTCGATGTTCCATCCGCTCACCCCTCGGTTCGTCCCTCCCGCGACACCGCCAGCCCCCGGGTCTCGCCAGCACGCCGCTCTTAGCGATACGGGCGAGACCGTAGGAGAGAACCACAGACGCTATGCGCCACGACAGAACCATGCAGTCAAGAACGAGTGAAGATTTTGGGAAGCTGCCGCGCCGCAGCGCGCCAAATCCCTGGGGCGCTAAGGGCGGCGCCTATGCGGGCGTGACCGTGCCGAAGTATTGGCACCTCCCGGATGTGAAGTTGATCAGGATGTGGAATACCACTAACACGACGTTCGTCGTCGTGTGCGCGACCAGTGTCCCCTCGAGGCGGAATGGCGTGGATCCGTTTGGTGTACCGGTGATGTAGCCGATGTCGAGTTGGCTCGTCGGGTTTCCCGGCGTGAAGCCGTCCTGTTTGACGGTGGTCGGGTTGAAGAAGTCGGAGAAGGTGTAGGTGGCGGCGACGTCTCCGCCCGCTCCTGCGTCGACGTGCATCTGGCCTCCCTCCGTGCCGCCCGAGACGTTTTCGTCGTAGCACGTCGTCGTGATTGTCAGGCCGTTGGCGGAAAAGACGGTGGTGGTTCGGTGATCTGTGCGGCTCAAGGGCATGTCGACGCTGATGCGCGACGGTCGCTCGGGGAACGCCGCACACGAGACCGAGCCGCCCACGGCGACGCTTTGCACGGCTGAGTTGGCAGCGCAGGTGCCGGTCACTCATCTTTGCAGCTGCGCCGAGTCAAGGCCATCCAGCTTGTCCGGGTTTAGGTTCACGACTCTGGTGGCGGAGTTCACCGTGAAGGGGGTATGCACCCGCTGGCGACGGTTAGACCAAGCGCCGTTGCGTCCGCCGTGGTCTGGTTGTTCGTGAGCTGCAACAGCCGCTGGCTGCCAGTCGTCGGGTAGTTGGATGCGGCGGTGACGATCGTAGGGGCATCTGCGCTGTTCGGGGTGGTGCCCAGCATGAACGTCTTGACCGTGCCAAATGCGTCTGTCCCGGCAGCTGCCAAAAACACTGCGAACACGCGACCAGCATCGAACGCGACGGCAACGGGAAACGGAATCTGGCCATCGATGGCCCCCTTTGTTTCGAGTCGCACGATGCTACGTGTGCTAGCTAACCGGGAAGTCCCAGTGCCCGCAGGTGGGTGGCAAGGCCACGTACGCCGTCGCCGTTGTTCACGCGGACGCGGTCCAGCGTCCAGGGGTCGTTCTGGCGTGCGAGGCCGTCCCTTGTTGATGTGGCGCCGTCGTAGCCAGCGGCCCGTACCACCGCGATGACACGACTGTCATACGCGCCGGCGGGATAGCAGAAGAAATCTACTGGGACGTGAAAGCGGCGGCGAAGTACCGACCGTGAGTGGTGGACTTGGTATTGGAGGTCGCTGGTCGAAAGGCCGGGTAGGGCGATGTGCGTCATCGTGTGGCTGTCCAGTTCCCAGTCGTGGTTGAGCAGTCGGTGGATGGCGCGTGGGCCGAGGCCCCAGCCGGATTGGGCGTAGTGGGAGAGTGCAAGGTTGAGTGTGCCTTCCCAGTGGTAGTGGCCGAGGATCGGCATGGCCTTGGTGAGCTGGTTGCGAAAACCGTCGTCGAACGAAAGGACGATCGGCCGGGACGGCAGCGGGGCGCCGTGCCAGTAGTCGTAGACCTCTTTCAGCGTGACCACGTGGTAGCGGTGATGGTGGAGCCAGCGCATCTCGGCGGCGAAGGCCCGCGGGGCCACCCATAGGTAGGCGAACGGAGTGGACGCGGAAGGCTTGGCGATGACGTGGTACATCAGGATTGGGACACCGCGCCGGTGAGACGAGACAAGCGCGTGATGGCAGCCGCGCCGGCTGTCTGACGCGTCGGTGATGCAGAGGTTTGTCCCGGCGCGCCACCGTCCGCCCGGTCGTAGGGTTGGCGGTCGCGGGCGCTGAGCTGATCGTGGCCTGCGCCGCCGAAGATGCGGTCGCGCCCCAGGCCACCGTTGACGTGATCGTTTCCGTTTTCGCCGCGAAGCTCGTCAGATCCATCGCCGCCGTTGACGATGTCGTTCCCGATTCCGGCGCGGATCAGGTCGCGCCCATCGCCACCCTCGACGACGTCGCTTCCCTGCCCGGCCAGCACCACGTCGTCACCCGCGCCAGCCGCAATCGCGTCGGCACCTGCCCCCGCACAGATCACGTCGTTTCTGGGCGTGCCGACAAGGTGATCCGCTGCGTCGGTACCCACGATCGTGCACGACGCCGGCGAGGAGATGTCGGCTTCATTACCTGGATGCGCCCGCGACTCGTGGCATGCGGTGAGGCATCCCAGCACCGCGATAACCACCGGGATCGTGCGAGCAAGATGTCGACGCAATTCGAATCCTCGCGGGGCACCTATAGTAACACATGACACGAAGAGCTGACGGGGACGACGAAGAGTCGTCGACGTCGGGCGTGCAGACGAGAGTTCGGCCGCGCAGCGGTAAGAGCCTCATCGAAGGGTCATCAGTCAGCGGACTTTCGTTTGCGAGCCCGGGTACGTGATTCGTCGAGGCGCATAGTCCAAGCGGTGCGCTGACAGGCGCTCTGCCGGAGGCTCTCGGATCCAGGAGGCGCAGTCGTGGTCGTGTCGTGTTCGTGCTGTAGAGGACACCGGCGTTGGACATATCGATCCATTTGCCGATTGTGTCGCTGACGTCGTACGTAGCGAGCTGCGCACCCGTCGTTGCGTTGAAGATGGCGATTTGTTTCGCGCCAGCTTGGTTGATCACGACGGCGAGTCGGGTCTCGGTCATCGCGATCGCGCGCGGTCGCCCGCCGGCCCAAGCAGCGGTTGCGATGAGGTCTCCGGTGTCCGCCGAGCGGATGTTGACCAGGGACGGGTGGTGATTCCGCAAGTCGCCCTTG
>JAJKIB010000324.1 GCA_021154745.1 Mycobacterium sp. | reverse complement strand
TCTCGAATCTTCGAATGCAGACCATCCGCACCGATCAGTAGATCGCCCTCGGCCGCGCTGCCGCCTTCGAACTCGACGCGTATCCCGTCGTGCGTACTGGCCACCGTGACTGCGCGGGAGTTGTATCGGGTGCGATCTGCCGGAAAGCCGTCGAGCAGCCGTTCCAACAGGACTCGACGCGGGACCATCCGAACGGGTGCGCCCAGCCGGTCCACGATCGCGGTGAGGTCCAATGCGACGAGCGGGCGTCCCGTCGATGTCACGACCCGCACCGTGGACAGCGACTGACCAGCTCCGTCCATATCGACGCCGAGTTGTCCCAGAACCGTGGCGCCGTTGGGCCAGATGGTGACGGCTCCGCCGCCTGCCTGCGCATCCGGCCGCTGTTCGAAGACGGCGACGTCGTGTCCGTCCCGCAGCAACCCCCGGGCAACGGAAATTCCGCCCACGCCGGCACCGACGACGAGCACGCGCAGTGGTTCTCGCAGCAACTTTGACGAGTGCCCGTTGCCAGCCGCGCCCTGAAAGTGGCCGTCCGGCCCCTTTCTCCCCACGGCTCAAATCTACGACGGAGTGGGGCCCGCCGAACAGGGGTGATGGTGTCGACGCATCGGGCGCCACACGATAATGCAGGGACGTCGGACCGCGCGCCAGTCGCCTCTGGCAACATAGCGGCGTGTTCGGCGGGGAGTCCTCATGAGACGGCCGCCGGCCGTGCTCGACCCGCTGATCGTGGGGGTGTTGGCCGCAACACTGAGTCTGTGCGGTGCAGGCCGCCCATCATTCTGGTACGACGAAGCGGCGACTATTTCGGCCTCATACAGTCGATCTCTGCCTCAGTTATGGCAGATGTTGAGCAATGTCGACGCCGTCCACGGCCTGTACTACCTGCTCATGCACGGCTGGTTTCAAATTTTCCCGCCCACCGAGTTCTGGTCCCGCGCACCAAGCGGCCTGGCGGTCGCAGGCGCGGCAGCCGGGCTCGTGGTGTTGGGCAGGCAATTCTCGTCTCGCACGGTCGCGGTGAGCTCTGGTGTCGTCTGCGCGCTATTGCCTCGGTCGACGTGGGCAGGCATCGAAGCTCGGCCGTATGCGTTGTCGATGCTGGCCGCCGTGTGGCTGACCGTATTGTTCGTTCACGCCACCCGCCGTGACAACGCTTGGCTGTGGCTGTCGTATGGGATCGTCGTGGCGACGTCGATTCTGCTCGACATCTATCTCGCGCTGATGTTGTTGGCGCACTTCGCTTTCCTGTGCGTTTACCGGCCCAGTCGAACCGTCCTTGCGCGGTTCGCCATCACGTCGGTTCTGGCAGGTTGTGCTGTGACGGCGTTTGTGGTCAAGGCCATGGGCCAAGCGCATCAGATCATCTGGATCGCGCCGATTGGGCGCCGGACGGTCGAAGACGTGGCGGTTCAACAATACTTCGAAAGAAGCCCATGGTTCGCGATTGTGGCCGGACTGGTCGTAGCGACGGCTATTGCCTTGTGGCTCATCACATCCGCGCAACTCGTGCGGGCAGATCGTCAACTGTTGGCCTTGGCGATCGCATGGATATTGATGCCGACCGCGTTGATTGTGGTCTGGTCGGCGTCGGCTCAGCCCATCTACACACCTCGCTACTTGTGCTTCACCGCCCCGGCGATGGCAGTGGTCGTGGGCGTCTGCATCGGCGCATTGGCCGTCAGGCCGTGGATCGCGGCGGCCATCCTGGCCGCTTTCGCTCTCGCCGCAGGCCCGAATTATCTTCTGGTCCAACGCAGCCCGTACGCGAAGTACGGTATGGATTACAGCCAGGTGGCCGATCTGATCACCGCTAAGGCTGCCAAGGGTGACTGTCTACTGGTAAACGACACGGTAACCTTCATGCCCGCCCCAATGCGACCGCTGTTGGCGGCGCGTCCCGACGCCTACCGCAAGCTGGTCGACCTCAGCCTGTGGCAGCGGGCGACGGACCGCAACGACGTCTTCGACACCAATCTCATCCCGGAGGCTACCGCCGGCCCGTTGAGCGACTGCCGCGTCGTGTGGATCATCACCCAGGCCGACACTGGAGGCCAACGTTTCGAAGACACGCCCGCCTTCGCGGTTCCCGACAACCTGGGCTTCCGGCTGCTCGAGCGTTGGCGGTTCAACCTGGTTCAGGTCATCAAAGAAACGCGAGCAACGAAATAACTCGTTACCAGACGCGTACGTAGTCGATGAGCATCGCTGCCGGGAAGGTGCCCGCCGCGGGATCGCCGGCGCCGACCCCACCGACCGCAAGGGTGAACATCGGAGACAGCCAATAACCGGGATTGTTGAACGGCCACCGCCAATCGTCGGGCCTGCCGGAGACCTGGATGGGCTTCGGCGGCACGCTGAAGTACGGTTTGGCACCGTCAACGTAGTCCCGCCAGAATTTGAAACCGTCCTCGTCCCACCGCATTCGCCAGGTGTGCCACCCGCCGTCGACGAGTTCGGGGATGGATTTCCCTTCCCATGTCTTACCGTTGGACGCTGCGTGGACTGTCGTTCCCGCGGGCCAGTTGCCGTTGCCGTACCACTCGAAAAAGTCGACCTCGCCGTCAGGCAGAGGATCCTCGTTCACGGCCCAGAACGAAGGCCAGAGACCAGGGGTCAGGCAGTCGAGCTTGATTCGCGCTTCCCAGGTGTGGCCGATCAGGCCGCGCCAGTTGCCGCGCAGTTTGCCGGTGTAGTACTGGCCGTCAGAATCACGTGTGGCGAGCAGGACGAGGTTGGAGTTGCCGTCGAGGAACACGTTGCGGCGATCGTCGCGGTATATCCCATCGACCGGCGGGAACACGTCGTCCTGCCAGCTCTGCGCGGTCCACTTCGCCGGATCTGGACCTGCGCCCATCGGGCCGTCGAATTCGTCCTGGAAAATGTAGGCGCCGGTAGCGGCATCGGGGGGCGCGGCGGGCGGTGACACCCGGTCCAGCGGGTTGGCCCGGGCCTGCGGAAGGGGAATCGCGGCCGCCAAGAGGCCGATCCCTGACATCAACATCATGCTGCGACGATCCATATGAGGCACGAGAGAACCCTAAAGGCAGAAGCCGTAACTGTGCGCCATTTGTTGGCGGTTTCTGTGTATCCGCGTCGGACGGTAATCTCGAAGCCGATTGATCCGATCGGGGGCAAGTCAGGTGGACCTCGTACTCGGTCTGTCGATGACGTCGGCAGACGTCCGATGGGTGCTGGTCGAGGGCACGACGGCCGAGGGCGCCACCATCTGCCGCGATGCGGCTGATTTCGACACTCTTGACGACGTCATCGCCGCTGTCGGCGAGAACCGGCTGCACGCCATCGGCGTCACCTGGGCAAACGATGCCGAATCCGCCGCGTCGACGCTTCTCGACGCGTTGGCGGACCGGGGCCTGGACAACGTCATCACGGTTTCGGAGCAGGAGGCCGCCGACTCGCTGGCGATGGGCATCGCCGATCGTGGCGGTTATCGCGACGTCGCGGTGTGCATCCTCGAACCCGACGACGCCCTTGTTGCACTCGTCGACGCCGACGGGGTGACGAGCGAGCGGGTCGATCCGACCGCCGACGACGTGCTCGCGCAGCTTGATCGCAGCGACGCCCAGCCCGAGGCGATCTTCGTGCTCGGTTCGGCCGACGACATCGATTCGATCGCGAGCTCCTTCGACGGAGCCGGGGTTCCGGTCATCACGGCGGCCGAGGCGGACCTGGCGCTCGCCCGCGGAGCCGCGCTCGCATCGGCGCGGGCGGTCAACCTGCTGGACGAACGGCCGACCCGCTGGCACACGCCGTCAAGAATCGGCGCGTTGACGTCAGTCGTGGCCGCCGCGGTCGTGGTCTTCGTCGTGTCGCTGTCCGCCGCGCTAGGCCTTGGCTGGACACCTGACAGGAATCCGCCTGTGGCCCAACGCGATACCGCTGCTACAACCGATCGGCCGGCCCGTATGCCCACCGCCCCCTCCGTCGCACAGGCTGTGCCGCAACCCGTTCCGGCCGCGCCGCCCCCGCCGCCCGCGGCACCAGCGCCGGAGGCTGCACCGCCCGTCGCCGAGACGATCGTTGAGGCCGCCGCGCCCGCTCCACAAGCGGCCCCTGTGGTGGAACCGCCCGCCGCACCACCCGCGTATGTTCCTCCGCCCGTCTACGTTCCCCCGCCGCAGCCCCGGCTTCGCGACCGGATCATCGAACGGATCCCGATCATCAACCGGTTCCACGAGCCGAACCCGTACGGATAGCGGCGCTAGCGGGGCGCTTCGCCACGCCAGGTGAAGCTGTTCACGTACTTGCCCATGTCCAGCGCCAGCTGCAGGTTGACACCCGACGGGTGTCCGCTGCCGAAATCCGGACTGAATTCGTGGTACGGGCCGATGGCGGCGGCGACCAGCGCATAGTCGTTCTTGACCGCCACCATGACCAGCAATCGCAGTCGCGTGAACGTGCCAGAGGCGTCCTGCGGGTACTCGTCTTTGACCACCCCATACCCCGGCTGATAGCCAACCAAGGCGTTGGGGATCTCGTAATCCGTTGTGGCGTCTGGATAATGCTCGCCGATCAACTCCTCCGCGATCTGCTTCGAGGTGCGATCGCCCGCAGGCATCCCGAAGAACTCCATCGTGCCGGTGTCGCCGGCCGTCAAGTTGATCTCCACCCCATCGGGGTCGAGAGTGACCTCGTATGCCGTACCGGCGCGCGGATATTGGACCGCGAACTTGCCGTCGGCCGACGTGAACCACGGGTTCGCAGCGACAGGCTTGCCGATCGGAGGCGTCCCGCAGTCGGGCGGGCACACGTAACGCGGGACAGGGGGTGTGGCCAGAACCGAAACCGTGACAGCCGCCGCGACCGCGACCACCACGCCCGCCCCCAACACCGTCAGCAGTTTGGTGTGGGTGGTGTGCCGTACCGGTACCGCCGCATAAGAACCCGCCGGCACCGCGTATCCCGGTCGTACGGCGGGAACCCCGCTATCGTCTGCGGTGCGACGGGTGGCACGGGCAGTCCGCGAGGCCGCGCGCGTCGCCACCCCGCAGTTCGGACAGAACGCAGTATCGGGAACGACGTGGTCGCAGTGCGGGCACAACACCTGCACTCCCGGAGTGACATCGTCGTGCGCTTCGTGCAGTAGTGCCGCCTGCACACCAATTCTCAAGGCCAGCAACGCACAAACCGCGACGAGCAGGTGCAGCCCGAAGTGCAGGCCTTGGGTGAAGGAGGTGACCTCCATCAATCCGAGCGCGACGTAAAGACCCAGCACCACAAGGAAACTCGGAACAAGCGACACAATCACCGGCCGCCGCTGCCTATCCTCGGGCCGAGTGAACCACAGCGCCACCCCGACCAAGCCGCCCGCCGCGGCGGCGGTCAACGGCACTGCCACCCCCTGGATGCCCGCCTCCGCGAGGAGTCCGCTGACCGGTCGGTCGTGCACCGTCGCACCCGTTGCGAACTGGGGAGCCAACCGAGTCAGCGTCGCCGCGGCGGTGAACGCGATCGCACTCAATGCACCGATGACGAAGCCGTCCAACGATTCTCGGGTCGCGGGCCGCAGCAGCCATACCACAACCGCAGGAACCAGCATGAGCACCGCACCACCGGCCGGGATGACCAACCCCTCGAGTAGTGCGTGGCCCTCATGGGTTCCGTCGCTCAGCGCGACATCATAGGAGTCAGCGACGATGGCCCCGGTCAGCATTGCCCAGCCGACGCCAAGTCCGACACCTACGGCTGCGGTGAGCCCAAGCGAACTGATCGGCAGATCATCGTCGACGTCGGACTCGTGCAGATAGAGCACGAACAACAGCGGCAACCCCAGCGCGCTGACGGCGATCAACGGCGCTTGCCACCGCAACAGGGCGAAGGCGACCAGGGTCAGGAACAGGATGGCCAGCGCGACCCGGAAAGGTGCACGCGAGCTGTGTGGCAGATGCGGAAAGAGCGAACTCGCCACGGACAGCCGCAATACATGCTCGCCAGGGGCCGCCCCGTATGCGCCCGGCCGCAGCACACCGCGTCCGTCTCCGCGGCGAGGCGACAACTGCGCGCCGCAGGTTCCGCAGAATGCGCCTGCGGGGACCTCCGTGTCACATACGGCGCAGTGCATCGTCGGCACCGCGTCATGCGGGACCGGTGGCGCTGTCATCGGGAATTGATGCCGTTCTGAACGTCCAAGAGGTCGCGGACCAAGTAGTCGACGTTGGGGCTGCCGAGGCCGGTCACCACGTCGTACCCGGGCTGTGCGATATCCACGGCGTTCCCGCCCAGGCTCACGTCGCGGAAGCCGGGCAGGTTCGCGCCCGCCGCGACCCGGTACAGCAGCGGGTTGATGTTGCCCAGTGGCGCTCCGCCGTGCGCGCGCAGGTATTGATTCATCAGCACCGTCAGTGCGGCCCAGATCGGAGCCGCTTGAGAGGTGCCTGCACCGACCAGCTCCTGCTGGCCGAAGACAATCCGGGCCCCGGTGAACGGATCTGCGGCGGCAGCCACATCGGGAGCAAGGCGGCGTCGGTCAACGTCTCGCTCCACCGACAGGCTCTCCTGCCAGGCGGGGCGGTCGTACAGCGTCGACACCCCGCCGCTGGTGCCCTGCGACAACGGCGAGTCCACCCAGGCGTGCTCGGCGAGCCACCGTCCTTGCTCATCGGTCGACAGGGTGGTGCCCCCGACAGAAGTCATCGACGGCAGCGACGAAATAGCGTCGAGGCCAATGTCATCCGGGCCCGGTGGCGACGACCACTCATCGCCGCCCTTGCACTCCAGGCCGCCGGTGTCGCCACTGGCGTCGAACGCTGAGGTTCCGTGCTTTTGTGCGGTGGCCAGCGCGGCCTCGGCGGGCGCGAGGTCGGCGGCGCGAACCAGTGCATCACAGCCCCACCCGATCGACAAACTCCATACCGCGCCCGGGAACTGCCGATCCACCGCCTCGAACAGCTGCCCGATCTTCTCGTAGGCGCCATCCCCCTCGACCGTCGGCCGGGCGTTGACGACCACCTTCTGCGCGTCGGGCGCAATCGCATGCGCGACTTCGAGATCCATCACCGTCTCGGCGCCGGACGCCCCGGGCGAACCGCCGACCGCCACCGGCGTGAATCTCGGCAACCCGGACGAGTCGGCGAACGTGTCGAGGTCGTCCTGATCGTATCCGCTGAATTCGAAGAACACGATCGTCGCGCCTTTGCCCGTGAAGCCCGCCGCGGCAAGCGGATTGGCGTTGTAGGCCGCCAGCAACGCGGTCGGGCTCAGTCCCTTGCTCGGCACGTCGAGCGGCAGGAATCCGGGGCTCGCCTCACGGTGCGGCGTGTAACCGAGTATTCGGCCAAGCGCGGTGACGATGCCGCGAAGGGGCTCGGGAACCGGCGGCTGCCGCGGCGACGCGTAGAACACCTGCCCCTTGCGACCGCGGTAGTCGTTCACGGGCACATCGAACGCGGTCGCCACGTCCGGCGCGGCACCCTCGACGACGGCCCACGTGTCACCGGGTCGCCAGCGCACCCATATGTGATGTGCGCCTGCCCATTCGATCAACGCCACCGGCCGAGCCGAGTCGGGCAGCGCAACCGTGATCTGCGCACCGCCGTTAGCGGATGGGCCGAGATCGGTTGAGCTGGCCAGCAATAACGCCAGCGGACCACCGATAACCGCACGGCTGCCGGAAACCGACGCCGTGTATCGACCCGTGACGAGCACGAGCACTGCCGCCGCGAGGATCGCCAGCAGCCGGTACCGCGCCCTCATGCTCCGGCGACCGAGCGTGCTACGGAACCCCGTTGATACCAGGATGCTGTCCGGGTGGGACATTTGGCGCCGGCGTCGCTTGAACCGGCGGGGTGAAAAGGTTACCGCCCGTGGGGTTGATGCTCTTTTCGGTCGGCGCCGGCGGTGCACCGGCCCCCGTCGTGGCGGGCGTTGTCGCCGTGGTGGTCGTTGGCGTCGTGGTTTCGGGCGCCTTTTTTTCTTCCTTGGCACAACCGGCTGTTATCGCGCCCATCGCAATGACCGCGGACAGGCCGGAAATCACCGCGAGTCTACGACCCGAGATAGGTGAATCCATGGTGCAGTCCTTTCTGTGTCATAACCCGGGTCGGTTAGTTATTGCGATGCACGCCAGGAGGCGCTGTCGGCGCCGGGGGCGCATACACCGGCGGCGTGAACAGGTTGCCCCCTGTGGGGTTGATGCTCTTCTCCGTCGGCGCTGGTGCCGGCGGCGGGGGCGGCGGAGACGTAGTGGTCGGCGTCGTGGTGGTTGTCGTTGTCGACGTCTCGGGCGCCTTTTGTTCTTCCTTGGCGCAGGACGCGGTCAAAGCGACCATCGCGACGATCGCGCTGCCTCCGGCAACAGCCGCAAGACGACGAGTCAAGCGAGATGACTCCATGTTGGTTCCTAACTATGTGCCTCCGCGACTAGCCGATTCTTGACGAACGACCACTACGGAGGTGCGGATGCAGCCCCGTGGTGATCATGACAGAGTTGACTTCGCCCGTACGGCAAATGGGCAAAATTGACGTCAATCGTTATTCTCGTGCCCGACACCGCCTTGGCGGCGG
>JAJKIB010000323.1 GCA_021154745.1 Mycobacterium sp. | reverse complement strand
AGGTTGCGCTCGAACTCAGCGAACACATCAACGGCTCGGACGGCGCTTCCGCTATCGATTCCCGCGTCCAGATCGGTCACCAAAGCAATAGCGGCATAACACATTTCGAGTTCGCGTGCCAGCACCGCCTCGGGATACCCGGTCATGTTGACCAGTGTGAAGCCCTGGCTTGCGAACCACTGGCTCTCGGCCCGGGTGGAAAACCTCGGCCCCTGGACCACCACCATGGTGCCGCCGTCGACGACGCCGGGCAAGTCGGCCGCCGCCGCCCGCAGCGTCGGGCAGTACGGATCGGCGAAACCGACATGGATACCGCCCGAATCGAAGTAGGTGTCGTCGCGGCCGGTGGTGCGGTCCACCAATTGATCGGGCACCACCATGGCGCCGGGCCCCAACTCGGGAGTGAGGCTGCCGACCGCGCACGGCCCGAAGATGCGGCGCACTCCCAGCGCCCGCAACGCCCACATGTTCGCGCGGTACGGCACGGTATGCGGGGAGAACTCGTGCTTGACGCCGTGCCGGGGCAGGAACGCCACCTCGTGCTCCCCGACCGTGCCCACAGTGATCGGCGCACTCGGCGCGCCGTACGGGGTGTCCAGACTGACGGCGCGGGCGTCGGAACCGAAGAACGAGTAGAAGCCGCTGCCACCGATGACTCCCAACATTCCAACATTCTGCGTCATGGCACGATGACGCTCGTGGCCAGTTTCGCGCAGTGGGTGGAGGGCGCCCGCCCGCGGACATTGCCCAACGCGATCGCCCCGGTGATCGCAGGCACCGGCGGCGCGGCCTGGCTGCACGCCGCGTGTTGGTGGAAAGCACTGCTGGCGTTGCTCGTAGCGGTGGCGATGATCATCGGGGTCAACTACGCCAACGACTACTCCGACGGCATCCGCGGCACCGACGATGTGCGGGCGGGGCCGTTGCGGTTGGTCGGCTCGAAGTTGGCCGCGCCGCGCGCGGTGCTGACGGCCGCGGTGGTGAGCCTCGGCGTCGCGGCGGTGGCCGGGGTGGTGCTGGCGTGGTTCAGCGCGCCGTGGTTGATCGCGGTCGGTGCGGTGTGTATCGCCGGCGCCTGGCTGTACACCGGTGGGTCAAAGCCGTACGGCTATCTCGGGCTCGGCGAGGTCGCGGTGTTCGTGTTCTTCGGCCTCGTCGCCGTGCTGGGCACGCAGTACACCCAGGCGCTGCGGGTCGACTGGGTAGGGCTGGCGCTTGCGGTGGCGATGGGCTCGCTGTCGTCGGCGGTCCTGGTGGCCAACAATCTCCGCGACATCCCGACGGACAAGGGCTCCGGCAAGATCACGCTCGCGGTGCGGCTCGGCGACGCCCGCACCCGGGTGCTGTACCAGGGGCTGCTGGCGGTCGCTGTCGCGCTGACGTTGGCGCTGATGCTTGCGACGCCGTGGGCGGCGGTCGGTCTGGTGGCGCTACCGCTCGCACTCCGCGCGGCGGGCCCGGTCCGAAAGGGCCTCGGCGGCAAAGACCTGATCCCGGTGCTCCGCGACACCGGCTTGATGATGCTGGTGTGGGCCGTCGCGGTGGCGCCGGCTCTGGCGTTCGGCTGACTGCGCGAGCGGTCTGCACACTCGCGACGAGCGGCGCCAATCATAGGGAATCACCTGATTCACCGTCCGGCGTTAGCCAATAGCTTCAACACATCAATTCAGCCAACTCACGGAGAGTAAATAATCCGTGAGCAGCCAGGACGGAGATCAACATGACAGGCTCTCTCGCAAAACGGTCGAAGCTCGTGCCGCTTTCGCTCGCGATGGTGGCGGCGTTCGGCGGTATCGCCTCGTATGCGACGGCCGTCGCCGACCCGCTGCCCTACGGTCCCGATACTTGTATTCAGGGATTTGTGTGGCGGGAAGCCGGAGGCGGCGATGTCGTCTGTGTTACCCCAGCTGTGCGCGACAGCACGGCCCAGGAGAATCAGCTCGCCAGCCAGCGCGTCGAGCCTAACGGCGGCGCATACGGGCCCAACACCTGCAAGCAGGGCTTCGTCTGGCGGGAGGCGTTCGGCGGTGATGCCGTCTGTGTGACCCCGGCCAGCCGGACACAGGCGGCCAACGACAACGCGGCTGCCGCGTCCCGCAAGGCCGCCAACGCTCCGCAGCCGACGCCGGCCGCAGATCCGTGCCCGCTCGGGTCAAACCCGGCGCCCGGGCTGATCCTGCCCGGTCTCGGGTTCTGCTGACGGCGCTAGGCGGCCTTGTCGAGGAGGCCGACGACGGCGTGGCGCAATTCTGAAGCGTCCACGTGCTCGGTGATCAGCCCGACGGCGAACTTGTCGCCACCGCGCACGATGCCGAGCACGATGTGCTCACAGCCGATCCAATTGTCCTTGTGCGCCAAGGCTTCTCGCAGGGCGAGCTCCAGCACTTTCTTGGCAGGCTTGGTGAAGGGGAGGTGGCCGCGGCGGCGTCGGCGCCGGCCCGACTTTCGCAGCGCGTTGTCAAAGGTGTCCGCGCCGAAGGTTCGGTTCACAGCGTCGCGGACTGCGCGCAGATCGATGCCAATCGCTCGTAGCGCCTCGGCGTCAGCTTCAAAGGTCTCCTCGTCTGGCCGGTCTGCGGAGGCCAACCGCTCGCGGATCGTATCGGCCGTCAGCCCGCAACCATTGAGCACAACTGACAGATCGCGCCCGGCACTCTGCAGCACGCCGACCAGCAAGTGCTCCGGCCGGATCTCGTCCGAGTTCAGTTCGCGCGCCTCTTCCTGGGCCAGCACGACCGATACCCGGGCACTGCGACTGAACCGCTCGAACATCGTCATCCCCTCCGGTTGTACTTCTGATGCACGTTCTGCCGACTGACCTCGAGCGCGGCGGCGATTGCCTGCCAACTCCAGCCATGCTCGCGCGCGTTCGCGACATGGATCGCCTCGAGCCGTTCCTGCAGTCGCTGCAGCGCCCGCACAGCGCCCAGCCCAACAGCAGGGTCGGCGCTGCTGATCGCCTCATTTAGGAAGTCGAGATCGGTCACGCTTGCCAAGCTAAGTTGACACGGTGGAATTGTCAAGGAAAGTTGACGCTAGCTGGTGGAGGTGCCCGTCCAGTACTCGACGAAACGGTCGTCGGCGAACCGCAGGATGTCGTTCCCGGTGAACCGCGCCGGACCGTCGCAAGTCGCTCCGGTTCCTATCCAGCGGGCGGCCACCAGATCACGCTCGACGAAGGGCTCGATCTCAACCACGAACGTCAAGTCGGACAGCATCTTCTGCGTCTCGTCGACCATCGCCTGCAACTCGTCGGGACCGTGCACGTCACGATTCGGCCAGTGCCCAACGAAATCGTCGGAGACCACTTCGGCCGCGACGGTCTTTCCCGTCCACAACTCGTTGATCCATCGCTGGTAGAGCGCCTTTGCGGTAGTCATACCCGACGTCTACCCCGCCGTCACACCATCTATGTGATCGCGCCGTGAAGACCACCGTCGCACCCAGGATGTGTACCTCGACGTACTTCATCGGGCCGCGGAACCGAAGGTGAGAAAGGCGATTCCGGTGAATGCACCCGCGATCACTTGACTCACCAGGTACACGCCGCCGAACAACGCGGCAAAGTCCACCGTGCCCGCGACTACGGCAACACCGATAGCCAAGTGCCGCAGTCTGTTCGGCGCACCTCGAGGCGATTCGGAGCAGCTGAACACCACGTATGCCAGAACAAACGCGAACAACAGCTCAGCCCCGGACGCGGCGACCAGAATGCGTCCACTCAACATCATTTCCGTGACGGTTTCAGACTGGCCGGTACCGACGACGAGTCGGGTTGCGATCGCTGCACATACTCCGGCGGCCAGCTGAGCCAACCAGTGCGCGGCCGCCTCGCCGAAAGGAACTCGGCCCCACACGGCCGCGGCCAGCGTGATAGCGGGATTGAAATGCGCGCCGATCCGGTGGCCTCCGGCGTAGATCAGCGCCATCAGGACCGCACCGATACCGAGCGCCGCGAAGGGAGTCCGGCTGGCCAGACCCACGCCTACCGTCAACACCAGCCCAAACGTCCCGAGCGCCTCGACGGCGTACGTGTCGAGCATGCGAGGCTTTGCGACGACTGCGTTCGACACGGAGAGCTCATCCAGCCAATACGGGGCGGTGGTCATGAAGTACCACCATTGCCGCTGAGCGGCCCGAGGTCGTCAACGCTGACCGCAATCCATCGTTACCACTAGCCCGACGGGGCCATACCGGCTAGCTGCAATCTTGCTTCCCCGACTGTGAATCCCGGGCAAGATTGTTGAGTCTGCGTCGTTATTTACGGCGCCGGAAGGGTGGTGCAACATGTCTGCCACGCAGGTCGTCGTCGCCGACGACGACGTACTGCTGCGCGAGGGACTGGCCAGTCTCCTCGATCGATCCGGTTTCGAGGTCGTGGGCCAGGCCTCCGATGCCACGGAGCTGCTCGCCCTGGTGCGCGATCGCAAGCCGCAGCTCGTTGTCGTCGACATTCGCATGCCGCCGACGCACAGCACCGAGGGCCTCGACGCAGCGCACGTGATCCGCGCCGAACTGCCCGACACCGGCATCCTCGTGCTGTCCGCGCACGTCGAAGTCGAGCACGCGACGGAACTGCTGGCCAGCGGGCACGCGATCGGCTACCTGCTCAAGACCCGTGTCACCGACGTCGCGGACTTCGTCGACACCCTCGAACGCGTCTCCAAGGGCGCGTCGGTGGTCGATCCCGCACTCGTTCAGGAATTGGTCTCGGCCCGCCGCCGCAACGACCCCTTGGCCGCGCTCAGCGCCCGCGAACAAGAGGTGTTGATGCTGATGGCCGAGGGCCGTTCGAACGCAGGCATCGCGCGGCGGCTCTGGGTCACCGAAGGCACCGTCGAGAAACACGTCCGCAGCATCCTGACCAAGCTCAACCTGCCCGAAACCGGCGACGACCACCGTCGGGTCCGGGCGGTGATCACCTACCTTGCGGCCCGGTGACGGAGGAGATTGCGGATCGCGTCGGGTGATAGCGAGAGCTTTTGCAGGAAGCCCACTGCCGGGCTTGTGTCGATCATCTCGGCGAGGTCCGACTCAGCATAGGTGGAGACGAGGATCACCGCCAACGCGCTGGGGGTGCTCATCCGGTCGAGTTGCTCGGCGAGCTCGAACCCATCCTCGCCGCCGAGGTCGACGTCGACCAACGCAACGTCGGGATGCAATTCTTCGTAAAACCTAAGCGCCTCAGCGCTATTCGACGCCTTACCGACCACGCTGATCCCCGCACGCTCGAGCATCGCGCTCGCAGCGTCGCGAAAATCCGCGCTGTCGTCAACAATCAAACAGCGCATATCGCAACCCGCGGCAATACACCCTTTCAGCTTCGCAGATATCCATCACGCTTGCATTCCCGCTAGCTGTAACTCCAACCAAACCCACAGCGGTCGGGACAGGCAATAATCGAGGGGCCACTCCGTGTTGAAGAGGCAAATGAGTCCGGTTTCAACGTCGTCACCGCAGCCGTCGCGCTATGCGCGATTGCTGGCGCTGGTGGTACGGCCGACGGCACCGCCGGTGTGGCTGGGCGTCGTAGTTGCCGCCGCGTTCATCACCGCGGAGACGTTGTT
>JAJKIB010000322.1 GCA_021154745.1 Mycobacterium sp. | reverse complement strand
GGGTTGAATATGACTCGTTACGTGTTATAACACTCGCGGCTTGCAGTGATAACGGTCTCGTATTCGTCTCTTGTGATCCGAACCACACCCAGTGGGAAGCCGAACTTCGCATTCGCTTGCACGAGAGGGTTCGACGCGGTCGGATCGATTCGTCGCACGACCGTTGCCATCGGCACAGCGCGATCCCATAGTTCGACGTCGCACAGCACCACGCCGCTTTCCGAATCGCCGGGATACGCTTGCCCCTCGGACGCTGTCCACTGACGCACGGCTGTTGCAAGCTGCGTGCGCCCAACGAACACTGCCTCGGGAGACGCCACGTAGATCAGCGCGAGATCGCCGGGGGAAAGTTCATCGCGGTGCCACTCCTCCTCGCCGATTCCCCACATCCTCGCCCGGAGACGCGCTGTGACCTCCGCTGGGCCTCCCGTCGAGACGTTGAATAGAAAGTACACGTGAACGCAGCGTACAGCAGCCCGGCAGCTATATCCCATTGGGACTTACAGGCCATCCCCGCAACTGCGCCTCTGCGCGAATCCGCGCTTCCTGCGCCTCAAGCGACAACCCCTCGCTCGCCTGCTTCTCCGTCGAGACACGGACGTACCCGGCTGCGCGGACGGGGCGCTCGGCGCTCACCGCTGGTCTTCCTCGTCGCCCTCGGCGTGCCCACCGTCGGTGCGCGTATCGCTCACCTGACGCCACCGTCAAGGGACGGTTGCGCGTGCCGTCCTTCCTAGTCGCGGCCTGGCACGGCTCGGAACTGGATGTGCCCACTGAGCCCGCGACTCTTCAGATCCAGTCGCCAGCAACCGGGATGCGGAACGTTGATGATGGAGGCGTACGACGCCGACCCTCGCTGGCCCGTAGAACTGATCCGGGAGAATGGCTGTTGCCGGAAAGTCGCTGAGCCATCCAGTTGGTGGCCCCGAACCACGAGGTTTCGTCCGGCCCGCGACCTCGCCAATGGCGCGAGAAACGTCCACAGGATCTTTACGTTGTACCCAGCCGGAGCGACGCCGCCGGTGAAGATCCGCGCCTCGCGCAGATGCCGCCTCGTCCATGACTGCGGCCAGTACCAGAGAAGGGCGACCAACTCGCTGTCGGCAGGTTCCCCGCGCACCCACGGAATCTGTGAGAGCCCCTGGCTGTGACCTGGGTATGGCCTGTATTGAACCTGAGGCGTAGGACACGCTGTAGGGGATGCGCTGGTGGCCGTTGCGTGTTGGCGGGTACGGCTGCCTTGGGAGATAGCGTTCGACCCGATGCACGCAGTCGCCGGCACGACCTCCGAGATCACAAGTAAAAGAGCTAGGAATCGAAGCGGGGTGATCGCTGGCAAACTATCCACACCCAGATGGTAATGCGTGCCCTAACGCCTTGACCTCCGCACTCCCGCCGTTACGGTCAAGGCACTTTCGCGCATACACCAGTCCCCGCTGCCGAACTATCCTTGGTTCAACGGCCGCGACCGGAACGCGACCCCGTATGTCACCGCTAGCTTTACACCTGGTAAGGAGGCTGCTGATGAGCGAGGCACTGCAGGCACTCTACGAAGGTGACCTCGCGCGGGCGCGGGAACTCTTGCCACCCGATGCGGAACCTACGATCTTCGAGGCGGCCGCCTTCGGGCGAGTCGAGCGGCTACGCGAGATCCTGGCCGCCGAACCCTCACGGGTAACCGCGCTCTCGGTCGACGGGTTCACTGCGCTGCATCTTGCGATCTTCGGTGGTCAACGGGAGGCGGCACGTGTGCTGATCGAGCACGGCGCCGATGTCAACCAGCTCTCGACGAGCAGCATCGCTCAGGTGCCGCCGCTGGGGACTGCGGCCTTCGTACGGTCGCTACCGCTCGCGCGACTGCTGCTCGACGCTGGCGCCGACGTCAACGGTCACGAGGAATCGGGCTTGACGGCGCTGCACGCAGCCGCCGAGAACGGCGACTCTGATCTCGCACGCGAACTCTTGGCTCGCGGCGCCAGTCGCCAGATCCGCACAACCGAAGGCAAGACCGCAGCCGATCTCGCAGCGAACGATGATCTGCGCCGACTCTTAGCACCCTGACGAGCCACCACAAAGCTCCGCGATCAGGGATGAGCGTCGGCGGCTCTGGTTCGGCCGTGCTCGCGCAGGATAACAAGTTCGGCCCGTGCCGACTCGACCAGGCCACGAATCGAGGGGTGGGAGCGCAGCGGCGCTCGGGACGCGGCGCAGAAGGCGCTCATCATCGGGAGTTTCCATTCGCAGCCGGCGCGAACACGAAGCCCTCACAAGAGGATCTGGAACGGTGGAGGGAGATGCTTGATCGTGCGTTTACGCGCCATGAGATGCGCAAGCAGGTGCATCTGATCGTCAGCGAGGGCCGAGACGGCGAGTGGTTCAGGCCGACGTTGACCGCTTGGGTATGCGCTAGGACGAGTCGCTGGGGGGTCGCGCACTTTCGTATGCGAGCCGGCTGACGTGGTGATCCTTCCGTGAGGCGCGATTCAACGCCGCCCATCGGCTGGCTCACCCTTGTCGGCGGGCACAGCCGATGGGACATCAGGCGCTGAGGTCTAGTCGTTGTCGCGGGTGTCGCGGAGATCGACCGAGCCGGACTTGGCTAGCCCGCGGCTGACCATGTAGCCAATCGCGATTGCAGCCACGATCTGCCATACCCAACGATCATCCCAACTGCCGTTGCTCTCACCGGCGATGATCGTGCCTACGATCGCCGCGATCATGGCGTAGAACTCAGTCGTCATGAACGACGGCTTTGTCTCCGCCCAACCCAGCGTCCGCCGCTCGGCGACTCTGCCGCCCGCGTAATCCCGCTCCGCTGCTCGTGTAGACATATTGCCTCCTACCCTCTGGGACGAGGAGGTAGGAGTTCGGCCAAGCAAGCCATCCCACCCCCATGAATCTGGCTCGCTCTTTAGAAGCCCGAACAATCTGGTACTACCCGAGCGTCGCACTCTGAAACACGTGGCCAACATACGCGGCGCGATCGCAGGCTGCCGTGCCCGGTTAGGTATCGGTCGGCTGGGCGATCCGTAGCTGGCCGCCGTCGAAGAGCCGCGCATGCTCCTCACAGAAGACCAGAATGAAGCGCGGAGGTGGGTCGAACTGGGCATGATCGCCGGTCGACGTGAGTAGGAAGTTACGCACACCCGCGGTGGCGGGTCGTTGGTTGCAGCCATCTACGGGGCAGGTTATGACGCTGGTCATACACTGCCCACCAAGCGCTCGAGTTCAGCGCCGTCGTCGGCGCCGCATCCCTGGTAGAAGTCGTGGGGTGTTTGCCGGCCCTTCGATGCTCCGGCCTTCACGGCCTGGTCTTTCGTCGCGTAGGAGTGTTCGCCGTCGCCCGCGATGTTCAGAATCCAGCCCCCCTCGCCCTTTGCCGGTGAAACCGGCAGTCGTTGTCGTGCTGCCATCGTTTTCTGTCCTTCCGGGATAATGGGGCCGTCTTGCTTTGGACGTCACTCGACTACCCGCGCTCGGTTGTCGACAAACGATCCAATGCGTGCGGGGCAACCGACCGACAGCGATCCGGAGTCCGGCTGCGACCTCGTTGCGGCATCCGTCAAGTCGTTTTGACCGGGGAAGACTTGGGCATTACGGCGCCATGCTGCGAGTGCGCCGAACACTCCCCGCCACGACCGACTCCGTCCGGCAGCTCCGATCGCTAGCCGTCGCCTACGCGCTCGAAAACTGTGAGCCCGACGACCAACTAGTGGATGATCTAGCCCTGGCCGTCTCCGAAGCAGCCACCAATGTCGTCCAACACGCCTACCACAACCTCCCCGAGCCAGCCCCGGTAGAGCTCGACGCCTACCAAACGGCCTCGGACCTGATCCTGCAGATCGCCGATCACGGCGGCGCCCGGCGAGCAGCCACTTCAACCCGGCTTTGGCCTTCGCATCCTCAGCCAGATCGCCACCGCACAGGTCAGCAATCACCCCGACGGCACGACAGTGACCATGACGTTTCCCTGCCGGCCGCTGAACGTCCCCGACGATTGAATTCTTCCGCGGTAACCCACAGTAGGGCCAGCTAGTAGCTCGCAACATGCGTGAAGGTCGGGATCCTTCATCGCAGGCTGGCGGTTCTCTGTGTACGCCGCGCTCTGATCGGTGCAGCTGGCTGATCGCATGGCGGGAGTAGTGACCGGTGAGGCCTGCGGGGCGATCTCCGGGAAGGGGCGCGGGAGCTCCGCGTGCTCATCGCCGCTGACGGAATGCTTGAACTCGCGGATGCCCTTGCCGAGCGACTTGCCCATCTCGGGCAGGCGCTTGGGGCGTGTCAGGCGCTTGCTCTGAGGAACTGTTCGGCTTGGCGTTGGTAAAGGGTCGCGCCGGTCTGTTGGGCGAAGGTGAGGACTACTTGGGCGTGGTGGGCGGAGTCTGCGGCGCGCCCTTCGGTGGTTGCTTTGTGTGCGGCGAGGAGGTGGATGTCTGCGGCGAGGGGGTGGCTGCCAATCTGCGTGTAGAGGGCGGCTGCCTCGGCGTATTGGTGGTCGGCGGTCAAGAGGAGAGCGTCGCGCCAGCGCGAGGCTCGGGGGAGCAGCATGGCCGCATGGCGAATATCCGGGTGGAGGCCCGCCGTTACGAGAATGGGGGTGATTTCGCCTAGCTCGATCGCGCGATTGACCATTCCGCCGGTGTCGTGCCAGCGTGCGAGGTAACGCTGGGACGCGGCGATCGCGTCGCTGTCAAGGCGTTCGGCGTGGTGGCAGCGAGCTTTCAAGGCGAGGCCCGAGTAGAGCACCTCATCGTTGCCGCTGCTGGTCGCGTATTCGAGGATGGCGGTAGCGTCTGCGAGCGCGTCTTGGGCCTGGTCATTGGCGAGGCTGATGCGACCGCGCACGAATCGGGCCTCGTTTTCGGTGAACTGATTGCTGGTCGCTGCGAACTGGCTTAGGTGACGGTGGGCGATGTCCCAGTTGGCGGCGTGGTAGGCCTGGTAGGCCTGCCCCAAAGCGATGAAGTCGATTGCGTTGGGGAGGGCGTGGCGGCGTGCCCACTCGGCGGCTGTGACATAAGCAGCGTCTGCTGCCGCCATGTCTCCCATGCTGCGCACTGCCTCTGCGAGATTGCTGTAGGCGGTGGCCGTCGTTTGGTGCGCATGGTGGGCGAGGGTGTCTGCCGTGTCGCGCATATCCGCGACACCATCCGCGTCGCCGAGCGTGAGGCGCGCAGCGCCGCGCCACTGCACGAGCAGTGCCCGACCCACATCGAGGCCCGCCTGCTCGGCGAGGGGGATCATCCTGCTGGTGAGCGTGAGCGCCTCTTCACTGTGGCCGGATACGAACAGGACGAACGCCTGAGTTGCGGCGATCTCGCACATGGTGGTGCCCGGCGGGACGCGGGCAGCGTACTCCGCGCCGCGGGCCAGGTGTGCGTCGGCTTCTTCGCGTGACGCCGCGTGGTCTGCGTACCACTTGGAGAGCATCTGCTCGACCTGCGCCGCTGCCTCCCACGCTTCGACTGCGACCTGCGCTTCCAGGGCGGCGTCGAGAATCTCCTGACTCGCAGTGTCGGCGTTTGAGAGCGCGGTTGCCTGGCCGAGCAGCAGCACGGCGCGGGCGTGGATGTCGGTTGGTGAGGTGATGGTGAGCGCTGCCTGGTAGTGGCGCGCCGCGGCGGGATAGGCGTAGGTCGCAGCCGCCTGCTCGCCAGCCTCGGTGTAGGCGGCGCGTGCTTTGGGTGCCAGCGCGGTGGTGTCCTCGCCCATCGCCTGGCGCAGTGTGAGCGCTTGGGTGTAGTGGTCTGCCAGAAGCTCCGCTTTGTCATCGCGTTCACCGGCGAGCTGGTCGATCCACCCGGCGGCTGCTTCGTGCTTGGCTGCGCGATCGGCGCGACGAATCTGCGAATAAGCCACATCTCGCGTCAAGGCGTGGCCGAACTGGAACTCGGCCTCGCCCTGGATCGACGAGCGCCTGACCCGCTGCAGCAGCTGTTTCCGCTCCAGGCTGTGCAACAGCTCCTCGGCTTGCCACGCGCTTCGCTCGGTGAGCACGCAAACCGCGCCGATCCACCCCGTCTTGCCTATCACCGCGGCATCCTGGATCAGCGCTTTCTCATCGGGGGTGAGCGTGTCCAGGCGCGCGGCGATGATGCCTTGGATCGACTCGGGCAAGTCCACGATCTCACCCACAAGCATCCACCCACCAGCCTGCTTGGTGAGGATCTCGCGGTCTTGCAGCATCCGCACGTACTCCTGCGCATACAACGGATTGCCCTCCGCCCGGTCGAGCAATGCCTGTTGCACCTCGGCCGGAAGCAGCGCTTGGTCGAGCAAACCACCAACCAGTC
>JAJKIB010000321.1 GCA_021154745.1 Mycobacterium sp. | reverse complement strand
CGGCTGAGATCAAACCCGACCTGGCCGTGATCTCCAGATTCATCGGCAAGCTGAACACGGTGTTGGCCTCGGACAACTACAACATCCGGGCAGCGGCCCCGCAACTCGAGTCGCTGGCGAACTCCACCCAACTCAAGCAGGCCGGTGCGCATCTGAAGGCCTGGGCAGTGGCGAACTGCGGGGCTTAGGCCTCGCCGGAAAGGCGCTCTGGTATCCTTCGCGGCGCCGTTGCGGGGTCGTCTAATGGTAGGACGCCTGACTCTGGATCAGGTAGTCGGGGTTCGAGTCCCTGCCCCGCAGCCTTCTATCTGAGCCATTCGCGACTTGCATCCAGCCGCCGTTATGTCGCGTTGACGGACGTCGCCGAGCCCGTCGGCTCAGTTGGGCCTATCTACGACTCCGCAGCAGGCTGATCCGCGACCCCATCACCACTGTCCGTCGGCGGCGTCGCCGGTGGTACAAGCGGGCGATGCGGCGCTACGCCGCCCTGGTATAGCGGTTGGTACAGCTGCGTTACCTGGTGCCACAACTTCCAAACCACGCCCGACGACCAGCCATGGAGTAGCACCTCGCGGATACGGGTGGGCGGATCGATCACCGCGTGTGTTGCAATCCGAAGTCCGCGAAGTTCTTCCGTCGTGAAACGACTGGCCGTCTCGGTTTGGTGCCCCGGCGCTCATCAGCAAGCAGCGCACCTCGGCCTTGTCGTGGCTCGACACCAGTCGGCCGACCTCCATCCATGCCTCAGTAGCCGTGTGTTCGGTGGTGAACGCGAACCCGACTTCGAACCCCCATCACGGAGAAGAAGACCGTGCGGGCTCCGCGTTCAAGCACGGGATTGAATAGAACGATGCGCCCGGCGGGGTCGTGATGGCGCCGGGGTCGTAGCCTGCTCAGGTGGAGGGCCGTCCGGAACCACCAGCCTGTTCGGATCGGGCCGGTACTCAGCCAGAGCGGCGACGAGTTCTTCCACCAGGGCGGAGTCGCGAGCATTCAAACCACATGTAGACCATGTAGCCCGTAAGGTGGGACGCGTGTTCCTTCCTTGTGCCACTTGACACGTTGTAGCAGCTTGCGACAATCGACTCGACTGGCTCCCGTCCGTCACCCACTCCGTGGACTGGGGGAACTACGCGACGCGTCTGGCTTCCACTACTGGTGATCCTGCCCGGGATCGTTCTGGCACAACCGGCCGCTGCGAACACGCAGGTACGAACCGTCTCTCACGTGGATGACACGACGGTCGATTCCTCGCTCTGCGGCTTCCGCATCACTTTTCACACCTTCGGGTCGTTCACTAGCACCGACTTCTACGACAACACAGGGTTCCTCTACAAGAGGATCTCCACAGTTGGCCCCGGCCCCTTCCGGATAACCGCGACAGCGAAGGGCACGACGCTCATCGACCAGAACGAGAGCTTCTCGGACAAGGTCACCTTCAACCGGGACGGATCGGTGAAGACGGAGACCGCCAACGGCCCGTTCAACAAGTTCACCGCGCCGGGAGCGGGGATCGTCTGGCTGGACACGGGTCACATCATCGTTGATGGCGACGGCAACGTGCTGTTCGTGGCGGGGCCGCGTCAAAACGGTGACTTCACGGCGTTCTGCGCCGCATTCGGGTAGGGTCGAACCACCGAAGGCCGCCCGCCCACCAGCGAGCGTGCTAGTCACGAGCCGCAGGCAGGCGGGGTACTTTTCGAGGCTCGGCGAGCGTGCCGCTACCCCGTACCAGGCAGGCGCGCGTAACGCCCCTGAGAGAAATGATCCCATTGGCCCATTGGGGGCTTGGACGCTAGATAGGCTCACGCCGCGTCGTTAGCAGACTTGTTTTACCTTCTCGAAGTCGACCGTAACGTCGCCGTTGGCGTTGAGCGTGAACTGGGTGTGCTCCTGCAGCATGACGTGGGATCCGTCCGATCCCCGCGCCATGAACTTGTCGATGTCGGTGTCCTTGTCCACGAACACGCTGCCATGCCGGACACCGCGGAAGTTGTGGGAGTTGCTGGCGTAGAAGCGCCCGGTATAGGAGACGCCGGTGCCGTCCAGTGGAACGGCGACCACGTTGCCCCAGGTCACGTCGCGCAGGTGCAATGGCAACGTGATGTTCCCGTGCTCGTCGGTGGCGGCGGTGACGTGGACGAGTGTGCGGCCGTTGACGCTGGTGGTGTAGAGCTCCTCTTGGCAGACGGTGGAGCTGTCCGAGAAGCTTTCGCTGAACGTGTCATGCTCGGTGAAGGTGATCGGTCTGGCGGATGCGGCGGCGGTGAGGCACAGCGTCACTAGCGCGGTCAGGCCGAGCGCGACGGCGACCCTCGCCGTACGGTGCTGGGCTTCCATGATGACCCCTTTGGTTTCTGGAGCAGGACGACCTTGGTGGGACGACTCTGACACGCCGGGCCGACCGCGTCAATCAATCGGAGATGCACATGCTTGAGTATGAGGTTCGTCGGATCGCGCGTGAGGTTGTGCGCGAGGAGTTAGCGGCCGGATGCGCCTTTGACGGCGGGCCGGGTGCGCTTGGTGCATGTCAGGCGGGCGGCGGCGGGCGTGTCGCCGGACGAGTTGCGCTTGCTGCTTGGCGAGCGGTGGGGCGTCGACTCGCTACCGAATTTGTCTCAAGCACACTTGGACGAACTGCCGGGGAGGGACGATAGCGCCTACGTTATACGAGTCCGTTAGAGCCTGCGCAGCCACGTCGGCTGCTAACAAGCAGCGATTCCGAAACGTGTTGAGACGCTCTGCTTCGGCTGGCGGAGGAGGCGCGGCCTCCTCCGCCGAGCGTCTGTCTTGTCTAACTGGCGCGCGCGAACTGTTCGCTGTAGGCGTGCCAGGCCGGCGGGTCGCCGGGGCCGTCCCAGCAGAACTGGACGTAGACCTGACCGCGGATCAGTGCGCCGAACCCGTACTCGTAGTCCGGGTCGGAAGGATCCGACGTGATCCGCCAGGTGCCCGTCTGCCAGGTTCCGTTGCAGGTGAACTCGTTGGGTGCGGGGTGACGTTCTAGGAAAGCGGACGAGATTTCGCTGCTTCCCTCACGCTTGAGTGCCCGATCGGGGCGCCCGTCGGCGACCTGCTTGACGGAGACAAACAGGTGCGCGAACCCGCTTGGGCAGGTGTACCTGCCGCTTACGTAGGCGACTTGTGGGTCGTGCGGGTCGATCCGCACCACGCCTGTCTGCACCGCGTTTGCGCCGCCGCTGTGGCTGCTGGTGGGTTGAGCCCATGCCAGCGAGGTCGTACCGATGGCTGCCGCTGCCGCAAGCGCGAGCGGCAGCCCGAAGAACCGCTTCTTGTTCACTATTTGCCTTTCTGGAGCCGTGGACGGGCCGAGCATCTCACACTTTCTGCAACTTGTCCAGCCCGTGCGCAGCGATCCCCTGGAACGCTGATCGCGCGTAATGGCGTAGCAAACGGTATTGGGTCGCTAGACGCCCGTGCCATAACCACGGAGGATCCCTTGGATGCACCGAGACACCTATCGGGACGGTCGCAGGGGTTGTGGCGAAAGGCGCTGACCGATTTCTCTCTGGAAGCCACCGAGATGGAACTGCTGAGGCTCGCGCTTGAGGCGCTTGACCGCGCGGAACAGGCTCGGCTGATCCTCGCCGAAGACGGTTTGATCTCGACTGGGCGCTACGGCCAGAAACTCGCGCACCCGGCGGTCGCGATCGAGCGGGACTCGCGGATCGCTGCGGCGCGGCTCTTCAGGCAGCTCGCGTTGCCCGAGGCGTTGAACGAGAGCGTCTCGCCGCTACAACTGCGGCGGAAGGCGAGCTAGGTGGCCCGGCGCCGCGCCGCTCGCCGCGATTCGATGCTCGCGCGATACGCGCAGCATGGGCCGACGCCGATGGACATGGTTCCCTACAGCGACACGCCGAGGCTCGTCTGGCAGATGCTGGACGAGTGGAAGGCGTGGCGGGACGAGTATCTGGGCCGCTGGCTGGCTGGGGATGTTGTGCCGGCCCCGCCGCATGCGGATAAGTGCGTGAGCGCGCGAGGCGAGGTCTGATGGCGCGCCGTGTCACGCAGGGCGGACGTATATCGCCTCTCTACGCGACGCTTGGCCCGTTGCGCTCTAAGGCGCTGCGCTACTGCGATGGCGACGATGTGAAGGTTGAGGCGATGCGTGCCGACTGGCAGCGCTGGCACGACAAGTACGGCCTGGACTACGTGAACGGTAGAGGCGTTCCCGCGCCGCCTCACTACGAATCGCTTGGCGCTGGTTATGCGCGAGCCACGTAAACGCCGCCAGTGCCGCGGCCGGTGATGCGAACGCGTCGTCCAATGGACGCGCTGCCCGGATCACCAACCGCCGCGCCAGTCGCTCGAACGGTGGCTCGACGAGTTCTGGGCAACGCCGATACCGGACGACACCCTAAAACAGCTAGCACTTCGAGACATGCATTACCTATTAGACCAGTTCATCAGTCGGCGCGGGCCGGCATATGAGCGCTATGCACGGTTTGGAGAGCATCTTGACCACGACTTATGACACGAAACGCCAGTCCGACCGCAAGGTGGACGTAACTCACACCGAGGAATGCGACGGCGCGCATTGGGAGTATCGCAGTAATGGCGACATAGCGATGTACCTACCGATGCTGACGTGTACGCGCTCGCTTACCGCCTCGTATGGCGGCCAGTCGGTGACGCTCACCGCCGGCGTGTCGAGGGTGTGCCGCGACCACGACCTGGCCCGCGCTTACCCGCATCACTTCACGGGCGCTGCGGCGGCGCCGGTTCGTGACCGCTCAACTGGTCGGAGCGCGGCGGTCGAGGCGGAGCTTCGGATGAGGAGCGAGCTGCTATCCCAACTGCGTGCGCAGACGACCGCCGATCAGACGCCACGCACCGCGCCTAGCCAGGGTTTCCTGCGCGATGCGGAGCCAACGGACGGGTGGACGTATGAGAACTGTGGCGTCGAGTTGCGCTCGAATGTCGGTCGCGGCGGTTAGCCGCTCAGCGTTCGCATCGGCCGCGACGCGTGGGACGAGATCCTAGGCAATGCCGAGCACT
>JAJKIB010000320.1 GCA_021154745.1 Mycobacterium sp. | reverse complement strand
TGGTCAACCGGCTGGAGTCGGACGGCCAGCTGCTGCTCGCCGCCGCCCGCCGTGCCGGGTGGGACGTTCCGGTGCCTGCCACGACCTGGACGGTCCGGGAGCTCGTCACGCACGTCGGCGGCGTCCATCGCTGGGCCGCCGACATCGTCACCACGTGCAGCGCGTCCGGGAACACACCCGCCGGCGAGGCGGTCGGTTCCGGCCCGGCCGATGACGAGCTCGCCGAGTGGTTCCAGAACGGGCTCGTGGCACTCGTGGCGACGCTGCGCTCCGCGCCCCCGGACCTCGACTGCTTCACCTTTCGGCCGGCCGAGTCGCCGCTGCATTTCTGGGCCCGCCGCCAGGCACACGAGACGGCTATCCACCGCGCTGACGCCGAGGCGGCCGCCGGGACAGAGACGCCCTTCGAGGCAGACTTCGCCCAGGACGGAATCGCCGAGATCCTGCTCGGCTTCGGCCGGCGCCGGTCGAATGCGGTGCCGACCGCGGTCACCATGGGGCTCGACGCGGCGGACGGGCCGTCCTGGCTCATCAGCTTCGGCGGCGAGCGGATCGAGGCGACCCGCTCCGAGGATCTGGTCAGCACCGCGGTCACCGTCCGGGGGCTGTCGTCCGACCTCTACCGGTGGCTGTGGAACCGGCCGTCCGACGCCGTCGCTGACGGAGATGCCGACGTCGCCGCCCTCTGGTCTCAGACGGTGCGGGTGCGGTGGGGTTGACGGCCCGTCCCGCCGAGGAGCCCATAGGATTGCGCCGCCGAACCTCCCGCAGCCGAGGAGACGCTGATGCGTGACCTGCCGCCAGGTAGATCCGGCGTGCTGCCGAGTCAGCATCTCGAATCGGCGATCGAGGACAAAGAGATCCGGGCGGACGAGCCGATTCCGTTGGGCAATGTGCAACCGGCCAGCCTTGATCTGCGTCTCGGCGAGGTGGCCCACCACGTTGTCGGCAGCTTTCTGCCCGGCAACACGACCGTCGAGAACCGGTTGCGGCAACTGGCGCACAGCAGAATCGATCTGAGCGACGGCGCCGTTCTTGCCGTCGACCAGCCCTACGTCATCCCCTTGCAGGAATCGTTGGCCCTGCCGCCGGGGATCCGGGGAAAGGGCAACCCCAAGAGTTCCACCGGCCGCGCCGACGTCTTCACCCGTCTCTTGACCGACGGCAGCCACTTTTTCGACACGATTGACCAGGGGTACGCCGGCCCGCTGTACCTGGAGGTCGTCCCCTTGTCGTTCCCGGTCCGCGTGCGTGCCGGCCTCACCCTCAGCCAGTTGCGGCTGTCGGCCGGCCGGGCAGATCTGACCGACGACGACATCCGTGAGGAGCACGAGAAGTACCCGCTGCTGTTCGACGGGCGTGACCCGGTCCCGGGCCGGCGGCTGGTGGCCGGGGGCCTCGTCCTAGGACTCGATCTTCGCGGCGAGCCGCGGACACGACAGGTTGGCTATCGGGCCCGCAAAAATGCCCACGTGCTCGATCTCACCCGGGCACGCGGGTCCGATCCGACGCAGTACTGGGACCCGGTCTGGCGGGACAAGCGCCACCGCAACATCCTGCTCGACCCGAACGCCTTCTACCTGCTGATGTCCAAGGAAGCGGTCCGGATCCCGCCGCATCTTGCTGCGGAAATGACCGCGTACGACCCGACGAGCGGGGAGTTGCGGACCCACTACGCCGGCTTCTTCGACCCGGGCTTCGGGTACTCGGCGGACGACGACGCCATGCGCGGCTCCACGGCCGCGCTCGAGGTTCGCGCGCACGACGTGCCGTTCTTGATCGAGGACGGGCAGCGAGTCTGCAAGCTGACCTTCGAGCGGATGCTTGCTCCGCCGAGTCGGCTCTACGGGCCGGGCATAGAGTCGAACTACCAGGGCCAGTCCAACACCCTCGGCAAGCATTTCAAGCTACCGAAGAGCACGGGCAAGTCCTCGGCGGGCGCAGCGTCGGCGGCCGGCGATCTGGTCCTGTTCCCCGAAAGCGCCGACGGGGCCGGCACTGCCTGACTCAGTCGCCGGGTGCGGGCGTCTCGGCAACGAACGTGACGACGGCCGCGGCGAGCTCGGGGCCGGCGTCCTCTTGGAGGAAGTGGCCGGCGTTTCGGATTGTCGGATGGTCGCGGCTCCGGGCGCCCGGTAGCGCCTGTTGCAGGATCGGCGCCATGGCGGCGGTGATCGGATCGCCGTCGGAGAACGCCACCAGCACCGGCAGGTCGGACGCGGACAGCATTGCCCAGGCCGCCCGGTTCGCCTCGGTGGCCGGATCGTCCGGCGTCGTCGGCACGAGTCCCGGCATCGCCCGCGCCGCTGCCTTGTAGCGTTCGTCCGGGAACGGCGCGTCATAGCCCGCGCGGACCGCGTCGCTCATCCGGCGACGGCAGCCCGCCTGGACGAAGCGGCCGACATCGATCTCCGGCGCTGTCTGGATCGCTTCGCGAAACCGATGCCAGATCTCCGGCATGGGGTGGTCGCCAGTCGGCAGTCCGGTGTTCGCCGCGACAACGCGGGCAAACCGGTGCGGGCGTTCGGCCACGAGCCGCAGCCCGATCAGCCCGCCCCAGTCCTGGCCGACCAGAGTGGCAGCGCGCAGGTCGAGCACGTCCTCGACAAGGGCCCGGACCCATTCGACGTGCCTGGCATAGCTGTGGTCGTCAGGCCGGGTCGGCTTGTCGGAGCGGCCGAAGCCGACGAGGTCGGGCGCGATCGGCCGCAACCCGGCGTTGGCGAGCGGGGGCAGCATCGCGCGATACAGGAACGACCACGACGGCTCGCCGTGCAGCAGTAGCACCGGCTCGCCATCGGCCGGCCCGTCCTCGACCCACGCCATCCGCACGAACCCGCCGTCCTGGTCGGGCAGCTGCGTGTAGTGCGGCCGATAGTCGAAGTCGGGCAGACGGGTGAACCGATCGTCCGGCGTACGCAGCGTCTGCATCGGGCGAACCCTAGATTTTCCCCACCCCGACGCGCGGCAGCGCGCCGAGGGGGGACAACCGGTCAGGACTCAGCCTGCGTAGGCGAAGTAGGCGTCCTCACCGTGGCCGCAGGTGCCGGCCGGGAAGCAGGCCTGCTCCCGCATGTCGGTCCAGTACGCGACCATCCGCGTCGTGCCGGGCACGACCGCGATGTTGCTGTAGTCGCCGATGAACGAACTCGCTCGCGGGAAGTCCGGGTCGAGCGTCGCGGCGAACCAATGGTCGCCCTTCGTCGGATCGGACTGCACGGTAGACACCGTTGAGAACGAGTACGTCGCCGGTCCGGTCTGTGTGGCGAGCGAGTAGTCGTACAGATGGTTCGCCGCGTCGGTGCCGCGGTCGAAGGTGCCGATCCGCAGCGTGCCGGATGCGTCGAAGGCGCCCCACGGCATGAACTGGTCGTTCGCCCGCGCGATCGCATGCGGCGCCGACCAGGTGCGGCCGTAGTTGGTCGACTGGCTGACGATCACGTCGGAGTTGGTGACCGCCTCATACGGGTTCTGCGGTGCCGGGGTCACGCTGTTGCGCATGTCCGACCAGACGACGGCGAGGTGTCCGGGGTTCGTGGGAGAGGCGGTGATGTTGCCGGCCGCCCAACTGCGGAAGATGGAATCCTGGTAGGTCTGGCGCCCCAGCGCGATCGGGTAGTCGTGCATTCCGTCGATCACCAGCGCGACGTCGAACGGGCCGGCGATCCGAGCGCCGGTTGCCGGGCTCACCTCGACGACCTCGTAGGTGTCCCGGCCGGTGGTCAGGTCGCTTGTGTTCATGAACGCAACGAACACCCGGCCGTCGGAGGTCACCGTCGGCACCGAAACGAACGCCTGGTCGAGGCTGCCCGAGATGATCCGCGGGGCCGACCAGCTGCGCCCGGCGTTGTGGGTGACCGACGCGTAGATTTTCGCCGATACCGTCTGACCTTTCTGGACGTTGCGGAAGTCGCCGTAGGTGACGATCGCATTGCCGTGTCCCCAGGCGGCCACGTACTCCTTGTCCAGCAGGTCGCCGACGCTGCCGAAGTTCCCGCTGCCCTGCGCGATCCGGCTGGTCGACCAAGTGCGACCGCCGTCCGGGGAGTTCGAGACGAGCACATCCGGAGTGAGCGCGTTCGTCGGGCCGACGAAGCGGAAGCCGAGGGTGGCGTAGTAGGCGTGGCCGTCGGCGTCGAATGCGACGGACGGGTCGCCGGTGGCCTGGTAGGACGAATCCGCGTTGAGCGGGTACTCGGTCCAGGTCCTGCCGCCGTCGAACGACACGTGCGCGCGCGAGAGCAGCGTCTCGGAGACGTGACCGCCCGGATTGATCCCGAGTTGGTAGTCGTTCGCGCCGCCGATGACGTTGTTGTGGTTGACCGGGTTGACGGCGATCGACGTCTCGTTGTGCGGCACATTGTGCTCGCAGTCGGTGTTGACATTCGCTGCGGTGGACGTCGTGGTACTGCAGATCGGCGTGCCGATCTTGGCGCCAGGGTTGCTGCCGAAGACCGCGGTCGTGACCGGTGCCGGTGCGTCCACCCCGTTGTGGGTGAAGTCGATCGGCTGGGCGAGATCGCCGTCGTCCCCGGCAAGCGCCGGTCCGGCGGCCAGGAAGGAGACAGCGAGGAATGCCGAGGCGACCAGGGCTAGTGGCCCGGTGCGCCGAAGGCGAGATGGGGACATACGGTTCCTTTCCCGTTCGGATCGGCAACCGATATGCGCCGATCTGTGGTGAATTGCTATTGCGCAATATAGGACTGCGGCGATCGGCCGACGATCCCGGAGTCCCCAGCGGCCCGTTGACCCACCGCGCCGCGCATCGTCGGCATGTTCGGCCTTGATCACAGATATCGTTCACGCGCGAACGGACCAAGGAGGACCCCAGCGCCGTGAGTGACCTAAGGGAACGCTTCGAGCAGGCCCAGATCGACGTGAAAGCGGCGACCACCAGACCGCACAACAACGACCTGCTCGTGCTCTACTCGCACTTCAAGCAGGCCACTGCGGGTGACGCATCCGGCAGCAAGAAACCCGGCCGGTTCGACGTGGTCGGCAAGGCCAAGTACGACGCGTGGAGCAAGTTGGCGGGCATGTCGGCCGATGAGGCCATGACCGGATACATCGCCAAGGTCGATCAGCTCCTGGGCCGCTGACGCGCCGCCATCGCACAAGTCCGCGACATCCCAGCGCGCCTCGCAGCGGATTGCCGTTGCGCCGGGTGGATCAGACGTCGAGATGGGGATAGCGGTACTCGCGCACCGGCAGGTGATTGCGCTTGATCGACCGCGGGCTGGCAAAGCGGATCATGTTCCACACAGTGCCGGCCTTGTCGTTCGTTCCCGACGCGCGGGCGCCGCCGAAGGGCTGCTGACCTACCACCGAGCCCGTCGGCTTGTCGTTGACGTAGAAGTTGCCGGCCGTGTACCGCAGCACGTCCTCGGCCTGCCGCACCGCGTCCTCGTCCTGGGCGAAGACGGCGCCGGTGAGCCCATACGCAGTGGACTCGTCGACGAGGCGGAGCGTCTGTTCCCATTCTGCGTCGTCGTAGACGTAGGCGGTGAGCACCGGCGCGAAGAGTTCCTGGGTGATGAAGGGAGATCTCGGGTCCGTGACCTCGAGGACGGTGGGGTCGACGAACCAGCCGGTTGAGTCATCGGTGTTGCCGCCGACCAGGACCAATCGCTCGGCCCGCGCCCGCGCGAGCGCCTCCGCGTGCTTGGCGTGCTGCTTGGCGTTGATGACGGCGCCGACGTAGGTCTCCGGCTCGGTGGGATCCCCGACGGCCACGGTCTCGGTAAGTGCGACGAGTCGCTGCTTGAGTGCCGGCCAGAGGGTCCGCGGCGCGTAGAGGCGTGATGCTGCGGAGCACTTCTGGCCCTGGTACTCGTATGCCCCCCGGATGCAGGCGACGGCCAGCGCGTCCAGGTCAGCTGAGGGATGGGCGAGGATGAAGTCCTTACCACCGGTCTCACCGACTATCCGCGGATAGTTTCGGTAGCCGGCCACATTGGCCCCGACGGTGCGCCAGATGTGCTGGAACGTGGTCGTCGAGCCGGTGAAGTGAACAGCGGCCAAGTCGCGGTGGTCGAGCGCAACCCCGCCGATCTCGGCACCGTCGCCATAAATGACGTTGATGACCCCCGCGGGCAGACCGGCCTCGCGCAGCAGTTCCATCGACAGGTGCGCAACGAGCGATGCGCTTTCCGCCGGCTTCCACACCACCGTGTTGCCGAGCACCGCAGGCCCGAACGCCAGGTTGTTCATGCAGGTGAAGTTGAACGGACTGACGGCGAAAACGAAGCCTTCGAGCGGTCGGTACTCGGCCTGGTTCCACATGCCGGGCAGCGAGCCCGGCTGGGCGTCGTACATCTCGAGCATGTTCTTGACGTTGGCGCGGATGAAGTCGATGGTCTCGCAGGCGGCATCGATGTCAGCTTGGTACGTGGTCTTCGACAACTCGAGCATGGTCGCTGCGTTCAGCCGGTCGCGCCACTCGCCGTGCTCCAGCATGTCGGCCGCCCGCAGGAACGGAGCAGCTCGGTCCTCCCAGCTGAGCCGGCTCCACCAGCGTGCTGCCGCCAGCGCCGCGTCGATCGCCCGGTGCGTTTCCTCGGCGCCGGCCCAGTGCACCTGACCGAGCTGCGCTTTGTGCTCATGCGGCGTCACGACCGGCACCCCACGTCCGGTCCGGATCTGTTCGCCGCCGATCAGGCTGCCGATGTCGTAGTCGGCGTTGCGCACTTGGGCGAGGGCGGCCGCCGTGGCGGCGCGCTCGCTCGATCCGGCGGCATACGCACGTGGGGCCGTCGGCCCGATCGGGAACAACGCGGTCCTGGCGGCGCGAGCGGTCATCGGGGACTCCGAACGGTGATGCGGCTGGCTGGATGCGAGAACGGTAGGCAGTCAGGGTCCAGGCCGGCTTCGGCGCTGCACCGGAACTTCCCAGAGTGGTTTCCTACAATTGTCGAACCGCCGCCCAGGGAGCTGCCGTGACCGATGTGCAGACTGCGGTGGACGACCTGGCAGCGGCCCTCGATCAGCCGGTGCTGGTGGAGGATCCGCGGCATCAACCGCTGTGGTGGAGCGCGCAGGGCGAGGCTGATCCGACCCGCATCCGAACGATCCTGCAGCGGGAGGTCACGCCGGCGGCCGCCGCGTTGGTCGCGCGTCTGGGTTTGGCCTCGGCCGACCGTCCGGTGCGTACCCCTGCGGATCCGATGGCCGAGATGCTTGAGCGCTGGTGTGTCCCATTACGTGCCGGACGTGATCTGGTCGGCTACCTCTGGGTCCTTGACGCCGAGGGCTCGGTGACGGAGGCGGATCTGCCGAAGTTGCAGGCCTGTGCCGACGTTGCCGCGGTCACCCTGGCCCGCGTTCGACCGAGTCCGGAGGCTGTCGACCGGCATCGGGCGGCGCTGCTGGCCCGACTCGCGGCCGAGCCGGATGCGGCCGCCGCGCGGGAGCTCATCGCGACCGAGGATCTGGACCCGGCTGCCACCGTCGGCGTGAACGCTCCGCTCGCTGCCGGTGGCTGGGTGCTCGGCAACGGGATGAGCGTGCACCTCGACCCGCAGGTCGGCGCGAGCGTCACCAGCGGCCCTGCCTTGCCGCTCGTCCAGCTCAGCGTTGCAATTCGGCGGGCAGCTGCGACGTTGCGGGCGTTGCGTGCGGGCGCCCGCATTGCCAAGCCGAGCTGGCAGGCACTGGGCGCCTGGCACCTTGTGGCCGCTGCTCCGGCCGACCTCGCGCCGAGCGACATCCACCCGGGTGTGAACATCCTGGCCGCGCAACGACGCTCGGAGCTGATGCTCACGGCACGGGCGCTGCTCGAGAATGGCGGCGATGTCACCTTGACGGCGGGGCAGTTGCATATTCACCGCACCACGCTCTATTACCGTCTTGACCGGATCGAACAGCTGACCGGCGTCGACATGAAGGCTGGGGCAGGGCGTGACGACCTGCTCATGGCGTTGCGGCTGGCGGCGTTCCGAGAAGCAGGCGACTGACGTTCGACATCTGTCGAAAGAGCTTCCGCCTTCTTCCGCTCTCGCGCCGAAGCGGTCAGGCGTGCGCCGCTTCTACCGTCGTCTCACATATCCCGGCCCGGACGAACACGGAGCCAACCACGTGCCCAGGAATCTCACCGCGGACGCCGTCGTTGTCGGCGCCGGAGTGGTCGGCGCGAGTACCGCCTTCCACCTGGCGCGCACCGGCCGCCGAGTCGTGGTGGTAGACACCTTCGACGGGCCGGCCGAGGGGAGTACCGGCCGCTCCTTCGCCTCGATCCGCGCGCAGTGGGCCGATTCCCTCAACATCGAGCTGTCGTGGCGCAGCATTCTCGCCTACCGGTTGTTTGCCGAGGACCACGGCGTCGACGTCGGCTACCGGCCGAGTGGCTACCTGTTCTTGGTGCCTGACGGCGCCTGGGAAGCACAACTGGCTGCGGTCGATCTGCAGCGTGCGCATGGCGTGCCGGTCGACGTGCTCGACCCCGCATCGGCGCAGGAGATCACCCCGTTCGTCACCGAGGGGATCGCAGGCACCACGTGGGGTCCGGCGGACGGTGTGGTCGATCCGCACCTGGCGACGACTGCGTATCTTCGCCTTGCGCGCGCCGCCGGCGCCGAGGTCCTCTTCCGGCACCGGGTGACCGCCGTCGACCCGGCCGCCGGCGGCTGGACGCTGATGGCAGGGGAGCGGCCCATCAGCGCCGGCCATGTCGTGAATGCCGCCGGCGGTTGGGCGGGCGACCTCGCGTCCTTAGCGGGATTGTCCGTGCCCGTCGTGCACTCGCGCCGAAATATCTACGCCACTGCCCGTGGTGCGGTCGACCGGCAGATCCCGATGACGATCGACCTCGGCACCGGGGCGTTCGTCCGTACCGAGGGGTCCCGCCTGCTGTTCGGCGCCGCACGCCCGGACCAGCCGGACGGATATGACGTTTCCGTCGACTGGCCCTGGATGGAGACCGTGCTGGAGCAGGCTGTGGTCCGGTTCCCATGGCTGGCTGAACTGCCTCTCGACCGCGCCGGCTGCTGGGCCGGCACCTACGAGAACACCCCGGACCACCACGGCATCCTCGGCGAGGACCCGACCGCACCGGGTTGGGTGAACGCCTGCGGCTTCTCCGGCCACGGCCTGATGCAGGCACCGGAGATCGGCCGACTGGCTGCCGAACAGGTCGTAACAGGGGCGATCACGAGCATGGACGCGAGCGCCCTCCGGCTGGAGCGATTCGCGGCGAGCGCCGTGAATGATCGCGTGGGCTTGGTGTTCTGATGGTCAGCAGCCAGGAGGGCTGATGTACCCCACCCTGTCAAACGAGGCAGCCAGGGCCGCCTGGATCAAGGACACCGTCGCGGATCTCGCAGACTTCGGTGAGCAGCACCGCACGGAACTCGACAGGGCGAACCGTGCCAACAAGTTCCCCCGCGAGTTGTATCGCGAGCTCGGACGTCGCGGCTACCTCGGTCCGCTCGTACCGACCGAGTTCGGTGGGCTCGGCGGCGGCGTCGCCGAGTACGTGGTCATCAGCGAGGAAGTGGGCCGGCACGGCCTGGTGTCGGGTCAGATCGCCGCGCAAGGCCAGCGGTGGCTGCTCGACTGGGGGACCGGCGAGCAGAAGGACCGCTGGCTGCGCGGTATCGCGACCGGCGAGATCGTCTTCTCCGAATGCATCAGCGAGAAGAACGCCGGTTCCTCGTTCAAGGCGATGAAGTCGACCGCGGTGCGCGACGGCGCCGACTGGCTGCTCAGCGGCAGCAAGACGCACATCAACCTCGGCGCGGACTGCGACGTCACGCTCTTCTACGCGATGGCGCCGGAAGGGCTCACCTGCTTCCTCGTCGACATGACGCTGGCCGGTATCCGGACCCACGTGACCCGCGCGATCGGGCTGCGGCTGATCCGCACCACCGATGTCCAGTTCGACAACGTCCGGGTCCCTGACGAGGCGCGGCTGGGTCCGATCGGCGGCGGATTGCAGACGTTCCTGTCGA
>JAJKIB010000319.1 GCA_021154745.1 Mycobacterium sp. | reverse complement strand
TGTGGACGTCGTGTCCGGCATCGGCTGGGACAAGGTGGATCCGGATAATCCGGCGTACCGGTTCGTCAACGTGTATCGGGTGGTGTCAAACCTGGGCGTGTTCGACTTCAACGGTCCCGACCACCAGATGCGGGCCGTGTCGCTGCATCCGGGGGTGGAAGCCGACCAGGTCCGGCAGAACACCTCGTTCGAGGTTCATGAGTTGGATTCCGCTGAGCCGACGCGACTCCCCACCGAGCACGAGCAGAAGCTGATCCGTGAGGTTATCGACCCGAAGTCGATGCGCGACAAGGAAGTACGATGAGCAAGCTGCGCACACCGCTTACCGAACTGGTCGGGATCGAGCACCCGGTGGTGCAGACCGGGATGGGCTGGGTGGCGGGTGCGCGGCTGGTGTCAGCGACGTCGAACGCCGGCGGGCTGGGCATCCTGGCGTCGGCGACCATGACCATCGACGAACTGCAGACCGCGGTCGGCAAGGTCAAGTCCGCCACCGACAAGCCGTTCGGCATCAACATCCGCGCCGACGCCGGCGATGCAATCGATCGGGTCGATCTGCTGATCCGCGAGGGCGTCAAGGTAGCGTCCTTTGCGCTGGCGCCCAAGCCCGACCTGATCGCGAAGCTCAAAGACGCTGGCGTGGTGGTGATTCCATCGGTCGGTGCGGCCAAGCATGCGAAGAAGGTCGCCGGCTGGGGCGCCGACGCGGTCATCGTCCAGGGCGGCGAGGGCGGCGGGCACACCGGGCCGGTGGCGACCACGCTGTTGCTGCCATCGGTGCTCGACGCGGTCGACATTCCGGTCGTTGCGGCAGGCGGCTTCTTCGACGGCCGTGGGCTCGCGGCGGCGCTGTCCTACGGCGCAGCCGGTGTCGCGATGGGCACGCGCTTCCTGCTGACCTCCGACTCCACCGTCCCTGACGACGTCAAGCGGCGGTACCTCGACGCGGGGCTGGACGGCACGGTGGTGTCCACGCGTGTCGACGGCATGCCGCATCGCGTGCTGCGCACCGGGCTCGTCGAGAAGCTGGAGAGCGGCTCGCGGCTGCGGGGTTTCTCCGCCGCGGTCCGCAACGCGCAGAAGTTCAAGAAGATGTCCGGCATGACGTGGCGGTCGATGATCAGCGACGGCATGGAGATGCGGCACAGCAAGCAGTTGACGTGGTCGCAGGTCGTGATGGCGGCCAATACGCCGATGCTGCTCAAGGCCGGGCTGGTCGAAGGCAACACTGATGCCGGTGTGCTGGCATCGGGCCAGGTCGCTGGCATTCTCGACGATCTACCGTCGTGCGCCGAGCTGGTCGAGACGATCGTCAGCGACGCGGTCAAGCATCTGCAGGCGGCTGCGGCCTTCGTCGACTAACCCAATATGAAGTTGTGAGCTTCATTTGTAGTTCCTGAAGCTATGCCCTTCACATGTCTGGAGTGAAGGCAAAGGCTTCATCCATTGCGACACTGATCGGCGACATCGTCGGCTCGCGTCGCGTCGCCGACCGGCGCGCGGCGCACCGGGCGCTCAACCGCGCGCTGCGGGATGTGGCGGCCGATGCGATTGATCCGCCGGCGTTCACGGTCGGCGACGAGTTCCAGGGCAGCTATCCGACGGTCGGCGCCGCAATCGACGCGGCGCTGTCGGTGCGGTTGGCCGTCGCGACCGGCATCGACATCAGGTTCGGTATCGGCTGGGGCGAAGTGATGGTGCTCGACGCCAGCGCAGGCATTCAGGACGGTCCGGGATGGTGGGCGGCGCGCGAGGCCATCCAGTGGACGTCGTCGGCACAGCGGCAACCGGGTCTGGCGCTGGTGCGCACGTCGTTCCGGGTGTCCGGCGAAGCCCGGGCCGATCTGGACGCGATCAACGCGGCCTTGTTGTGTCGGGATCATCTGATTGGATCGCTCGATGACCGATCGATACGAATTCTGAAGGGCCTGTTGAGTAACCACACCAAAAAGGACATCGCCGCGGAAGAGGGCATCAGCGCCTCGGCGGTGTCGCAGCGCGCCGGCCGCGACGGTTTGGACTTGATTGTGCGAGCGTCGCAATACCTGCGGAGCATGCGGTGAGCGGGCTGGCCGTGATGCTGATCGCGATGGGCATCGCCGGTGCGTGCCGCCGGCTGACTCGCTTTCTGTGGATTCCACTGGTGGTCGCGCCCATAGCGGTCACGGGTACCGCTCCGGATCGGCTGTTGATGATCACCGGCGTCGTGCTGCTGCAGCTCGTGACGGGAAATCAGTTGGTGCGGTTGCTGCTTGGCTCCGTCGGCGCGGTCAAGCCGGTGGGCGAGCCGCAGCCGTCGGACAAGCTCAAAGGCGGCAGGCTGCTCGGTCCGATGGAGCGGCTGCTGATCCTCGGCCTTGGCCTGGCGGGTCAGCTGGCCGCGGCGACTGCTGTCGTCGCCGCCAAGAGCATCATCCGATTCCCGGAGATCAACGCACAAAGGCCCGTGAAAACGGAAGTATCGGCATCGATGACGTCACGGAATACTTCCTCGTCGGCAGCTTCGCCAGCTGGATCCTCGCGCTGGGTGGACTGGCTCTGACGCACTAGCACGGGCTCGATAGCGCGAGCAGACGCAAAAGGCCTGCGACACGCCATATTTCGGGTGATTTTGCGTCTGCTCGGCCAGGATCTACAGGCGTTCGATGATCGTGACGTTGGCGGTCCCGCCGCCCTCGCACATCGTCTGCAGGCCATAGCGGCCGCCGTTGCGCTCGAGCGTGTTGAGCATGGTGGTGAACAGCTTGGCCCCCGTCGCACCGAGGGGGTGGCCCAGCGCGATGGCGCCGCCGTTCGGGTTGACCTTCTCCGGGTCGAACTTGGTCTCCTTGAGCCACGCCTGCACGACGGGCGCGAACGCCTCGTTGATCTCGACGGTGTCGATGTCGTCGATCGACAGCCCAGTCTTCTCCAACGCATGGCGCGTCGCGGGGATAGGGCCGGTCAGCATGAACACCGGGTCGGCTCCGCGGGCGCTGATGTGGTGGATGCGCGCCCGCGGCGTCAGGTTGTGGTCCTTGACCGCCTGCTCAGACGCAAGCAGCACCGCGCTGGCACCGTCGGAGATCTGGCTCGCCATCGCCGCGGTCAACCGGCCGCCCTCGACCAGGGTCGGCAGGGTCGCCATCTTCTCCAGTGACGTATCGCGCGGGCCTTCGTCGGTCATGAATCCGTCGACCTCGACGATCTCGTTTTCGAAATGGCCGGCGCGGATCGCCGCCTGCGCTCGCTGATGACTGGTCAGCGCATACTGCTCCATCTCCTCACGCGAGATGTTCCACTTCTCCGCGATCAACTCCGAACCGCGGAACTGTGAGATCTCCTGATCGCCGTAGCGGTGCAGCCAGCTCTTGGATTCGTTGGTGGGCGAGGTGAACCCGAACTGCTCGCCGACGATCATGGCCGACGAGATGGGGATCTGGCTCATGTTCTGCATGCCACCGGCAAGGATCAGGTCGGCGGTGCCGGACATAATCGCCTGTGCGCCAAAAGAAATCGCTTGCTGGCTGGACCCGCACTGACGGTCCACGGTAACCCCGGGCACTTCCTCTGGATATCCGGCGGCCAGCCATGACAACCGGGCGATGTTGCCTGCCTGCGGTCCGATCGCGTCGACGCAGCCGGCGATGACATCGTCGACCGCGCCGGGATCGACGTCGACGCGCCCGAACAGGCCGCGCCATGCCGCCGCTCCCAGGTCGACAGGATGGACCCCGGCAAGCGATCCGTTTCGCTTTCCTACCGCGGTTCGTACAGCTTCGATGACGTACGCCTGCGAAGACACAGCCATATCAGGCTCCTTCTTTTGTAATGCCGCCGAGAACGATGGCCAAGTACTGACGGCCGACCTGCTCGGCGGTCAGTGGTCCGCCCGGTTGATACCAGCGGACCGAAACCCATGTGGTGTCACGGATGAAGCGGTACACCAGGTCGACATCGATATCGGGCCGTAAGCAGCCCTCCTCGATGCCCTGGTTGAGCACGTCTACCCACATCTTTCGTTGCTCTTTGTTGCGTCCCTCGACAAAGGCGAATTGCGGCAGCGACGACAACCGCTTGGCCTCGTCCTGGTAGATGACGACCTGCGCATGCCGATGCTCGATCGCCTCGAACGACGTCATGAACAGACCCTTGAGCCGCTCGAGCGGATTCGGTTGAGTGTCAACGATTTCCTGATAGCGGCCGAACAGCCAGTCGAGGAAGTCACGTAGCACCTCTTCGACCATCTGCTCTTTGGACTTGAAGTGGTGGTACAGGCTGCCCGACAGGATGCCCGCGGAGTCAGCGATGTCGCGCACGGTGGTGGCCCGCAGCCCGCGCTCGGCGAACATCGTCGCGGCGAGGTCGAGCAGCTCGTCGCGGCGACTCGGAAGCGCCTTGTCCACCCAGCCAGGATAGCTACCAAGCGCTTGCTAGGTAAGGCCGGGGCATTCATCGGCCCCTGGCGTGCCGTCGTGGGAGGCACGCCAGCGCGACAGGTTGAACTCGTACCAGGACCCGCGGTCGTCATCGCGGTACGTCGCGCAAACGCGCATCGGCTCAGGCAGCCGAGCCAGCGCGGGCTCGATGTCGGGGGACAGTTCAAGGAGGTAGGCGGTGTCCAACAGTCCGGTCTGTCCGTACCGGTCGATGTTGCGCTCGGCGATCAGCCGCTCGGGGTTCGTCGCGGCCAGGCCCAGCAGCGCCACCGCACCGGCCATCAGGATCGCGCGCGGCAACCAAAGCCCTGTCATCCGAATGCCTGCGATGGCGACGAGGATGAATACCGCGCCGAGCCACAGTTCGATCGTGATGACCATGACGCGCTCGGTGCTGAACCCGTAGGCCTGTTGGTACAGCCACATCCGGTGGATCGCCGAGATCACCACCACGACCGAAGTCGTACAGAGGATTCCGACGTGGATCCGCAGCAGCCGCCGATCCGGTGCGGCCTGCCGTCCGGCGACCCGGATGACGCCGCTCAGCACCAGAAGCGTCAGCGCGGAGACCCACAGCAGCTGCCAGAAGCCCTGCCGCGCGTACTCGGCGTATGTCAGCCCCTCGGTCTGCAGGACGTGCGCGTGCCCGCCGAACAGCACCGTGGCCTGAACGGCGACGAAGCCGATGAACAGCACGTCCAGCACCCCAAGGGGCACCGCCCACTCCCAGTTGGGCACGGGACGCATGGGCCGCGGCGCCAGCGCATCGAGCTTTGGTGCGAAGCGCACCAGGTAGCCGCTGAACAGCACGAGCGACAGCACGATCGAGAACACCAATGTGTGGACAAAGACCTCGGAGAGGTTCCACTGCGGTATCAGGTCGTCAATCAGCCGCCCGAAGGCTGGGTCGGCGGACGCGAACAACCCGCCGAAGACCAGCGCGAGGACCGCGGTGATGGCCGTGACGACGCCGACCCGGGCCGGGCTCGGCCGCCCGCGCCAGGTGAACTCGCCTTCGGGGATGCCTCGACGTGCCCACCCGAACGCCCGGGCGGGCAGCAACGGCAGGAAGGGTCCAGTGAAGACGGCGGTCCACGTCCGGCCGCCTGCCAGCGTGCACCAGCCGACCAGCCAGGCTGCCAGGATGCAAAGCACCCCAAGCCATTCCGCAGCGAGCAGCGCGGGCACTGCCAGCAGTGCCAGCGTGACGGTGATCCCGAGCCATTCGCCGCGCGTGGGACGACGCTCGGCGGTGCCGTACACGATGCCGAACACCATGGCCCCCACGAGAAGGTAACCCACGCTGAGCACGGAAACCCGCCAGAACTCGCTGCCCACCCCGCCGGCGACCAGCGCGAGCACCACCAGTCGCCGCGGCGCCGCAGCCAGCGGGTCGAACGGCCAGATGCGGCGCGGCCACACGGTCCAGCCGGGCTCGCCGTGCCGCGGCGGTTGCGGGCCGAGCGCCGGCGGTAGCGGTGGTGCCGGCGGTTGCGGTGCCCCATACCGACCCGGGTCCATCATGGTCGGCGGCGTGGTCATCGTGGTTGCTCCTGCTCTACCGCCGGTGCGGGGATCGTGACCCCGATCCGACAACCGGTCCTGGCGTCCATCACTTCGATGGCGCCACCGTGCAATTCGACCGCCCAGCGGGCGATCGCCAACCCAAGGCCGGTACCCCCGGCCGACGTCGCGCCCCTTGTGAAACGCTGGAACACACGTGCGCGTTCGGCTCGCGGTATCCCCGGCCCCTCGTCGCGTACCTCGAGCCGCAGACCGGTCGGTTGCGCTGCGCTCGCAACCACGGAGACCAGGGCGCCAGTAGGACTGTGTCGAATGGCGTTGTCGACCAGGTTGACGACCACCTGCCGCAGGCGGGCCTGGTCGGCGACGGCAACCAGGTCCGATGGCGACACCTGCACCGAAACCTGCACGCCATCGCCTATCACCGCGACGTGGGAAATCGCCTCCTCGAGGAACTGCTGGACCCCGAATACGGTGGGCTGCAAGGGAATTGACCCACCCTCGAGCCGGGACAGGTCGAGTAGATCGGTAACCAATTCGGTGAGTCGCTCGGTCTGATACAACGCCATCCGCATTGTCTTGTCGTCGGGCTCTGCGATGCCGTCGACGACATTCTCCAGCAGCGCGTGTAACGCCGTAATTGGCGTAAGAAGCTCATGCGTGACGTTGGCGATGAGACCCCGCCGATACTCGTCGGCCGCGCCCAGATCGGCCGCCATCTGGTTGTAGGCCGCCGCGAGCTGCCCCACTTCATCCCTGGACGTGGCGCGGACACGCACGCTGTAGTCACCACGGGCCATGGCACGCGCCGCCGCGGTCATCTGACGCAGCGGTGACGTCATGCCGTGGGCGAGGAACTGGGTGAGACCGAGCGCTGCGACCAGCGCGACCAGCAGCGTGTAGCGAATCCGCCAACCCTCGCCGATCCAGAACATGAACGCGACCAGGATGATCGCGCTGGCGACGAGCAGCCCCATCTTGACCTTGAACGACGCGAAAGGATCCAACGGCCGCGGCAGCCGGTCCCATGCTGCGCCGAGCCGGCTCACCGCGGGACCTCGAGCGCGTACCCAACGCCGTGAACGGTGCGGATGAGTTCCGAATCGAGCTTGCGGCGCAACGCCTTCACGTGGGTGTCGACGGTACGGCTCTCCACGCCGGAGCCCCAGCCCCATACGTGTTCGAGCAGAGCGTCGCGGGAAACCGCCGTGCGGGGCCGGCCTGCCAGGAAGACGAGCAGATCGAATTCGGTTCGCGTCAGGTGAACTTCGTCGTCACCCTTGTGAACCCTGCGGGCCTGCAGATCGATTCGATGATCACCGACCCACAGGGGTTGAGTCGGGCCGGTGCGATCCATGCGGCGCAGCAGCACCCGCACCCGTGCGACGAGTTCGCGCATGCTGAACGGCTTGGTGAGGTAGTCGTCTGCGCCGATTCCGAGCCCGATCAGCATGTCGGTCTCGTCGCTTCGCGCTGTCAACATCAGCACGGGGATGGACTGCACGGCCTGGATTCGCCTGCACACCTCGAGCCCGTCGAAGCCCGCCAACATGACGTCTAGGACCACGAGGTCCGGCGGGGAGGCCGTGGCCGCGGCGACGGCGGACGGGCCGTCGACGGCCGTCTCCACCAGGAATTCCTCGGCACGCAGCCGGGTCGCGACGGCGGCCAGGATGGTCGGCTCGTCGTCGACCACCAGAATTCGCTTCACATATGTGACTGTAGGGGCCGGATGTGGGGCTTCCGGGCAGCGTTTGTGAAGATTTCGTGGAGAAAGCGGTGCGTCAGGCGCGCTGGCTGGAGACCGAAATGACCTCGCCCGTCAGATAACTGGAATAGTCGCTGGCCAGGAACGCGATGGTGGCGGCGACTTCCCACGGTTCGGCCGCCCGGCCGAACGCTTCGCCCTCCGACAGCCGGTCCAGTAGCTCGGACGAGCTCGTCTTCTCGAGGAACTTGTGCCGGGCGATGCTGGGCGACACCGCGTTGATCCGCACGCCGTACTCGACGGCTTCGATTGCGCTGCACCGGGTCAACGCCATCACGCCGGCCTTGGCCGCCGCATAGTGCGACTGGGAGTGCTGCGCCCGCCAGCCCAGCACGCTGGCGTTGTTGACGATCACCCCGCCGTGGTCGGCCTCGCGGAAATACCGCAGCGCCGCGCGCGTCGCCCGCATCGTCGATGTCAGCGTCACGTTGAGCACCCAGTCCCATTCCTCGTCGGTCATGTCGACGACCGGCGTCTGGCCGCCCAGCCCGGCGTTGTTCACCAACACGTCCAACTGGCCCATGCGCGCAGTGGTCGACGCAATCAGCGCGTCGACCTGCGCGGTGGACGTCACGTCGCACACCACGCTCTCCACCCGGCCAAGCCCGAGCTCCGTCAGCTGGTCGCGGGTCTCGCCCAGCCTGCGCTCATGATGGTCGGAGACGACGATGTCCGCGCCCTCTGCCAGCGCACGACGCGCGACGGCGGCGCCGATCCCGGTGCCGGCGGCGGCCGTCACCACGACCACCTTGCCGGTCAAAAGGCCGTGGCCGTCAATCTCTTTCGGCGTTTCAGCCAAACTCATCCTTTGACCTCACGGGGTAGGCCGAGCACGCGCTCGGCGATGATGTTGCGTTGGATCTCGTTTGACCCGCCGTAGATGGTGTCCGCGCGGGTGAACAGGTACAGGTGCTGCCACACGTCGAATTCGCCGCCTTCGGCCACCAGACCGGCCCTGCCGACGATGTCCATCGCCAGCTCGCCGAGGTCGCGATGCCAGTTGGCCCACAACAGCTTTGACACACTATCTTTGCCGGCGGCCTGGCGGCCTCGCTCGACGTCCATCGTCGCCAACGCGTATGACCGCATCGTCTGCAGACCGGCCCACGACCGGGTCAACCGCTCCCGGATCAGCGGATCGTCGTCGGCGCCGGTGCGTTTGGCCACCTCGACCAGGTTGGAAAGCTCACGCGCGTAACGGATCTGCTGACCCAACGTCGACACGCCACGTTCGAACGTCAGCGTTCCCATCGCGACCCGCCACCCGTCGCCGGGCTCGCCGACCACCATGTCGGCGTCCGTGCGGGCGTCGTCGAAGAACACCTCGTTGAAATCCGCGGTCCCTGTCAGCTGCACGATCGGGCGTATTTCGACGCCCGGCTGGTCCAGCGGCACAAGGAGATACGATAGGCCGGCGTGCCGCTTGGAGCCCTTCTCGGTGCGGGCCACCACGAAGCACCACTGCGACAGGTGCGCCATCGACGTCCACACCTTCTGGCCGTTGATCACCCACTGGTCACCGTCGAGCTCCGCCGTCGTCGACACGTTGGCCAGGTCGCTACCGGCGCCGGGCTCCGAGTAGCCCTGGCACCACAGCTCGGTCACGTCGAGGATCTTCGGCAGGAAGCGCTTCTGCTGCTCGGGTGTGCCGTATGCGATCAGCGTCGGCCCGAGCAGTTCCTCGCCGAAGTGGTTGACCTTGTGGGGTGCGTCAGCGCGGGCGTACTCCTCATAGAACGCGACGCGGTGCGCGACCGACAGGCCACGCCCGCCGTGCTCGACCGGCCAACCCAGGCAGGTCAGACCGGCGGCCGCCAGATGCCGGTTCCATGCTCGGCGTTCGTCGAAGGCCTCGTCCTCGCGCCCCGGCCCGCCGAGGCCCTTGAGCGCGGCGAATTCGCCGACGAGGTTGGCGGCGAGCCAGTCGCGGACCTCGGCCCTGAACTCCTGGACCTCTATCACTCTTGTAGGCTAACCTACCAAGCACTTGCTTTGTTAGAGGAGCATCGATGAGCATCGATCCGAGGACCATTCCGCAGGTCCTGGACCGAATTGCCGACGAATTCTCCGAGCACAACGCGCTGGTCACACCGGATCGGCGGCTGACCTTCGCCGAGCTGCGAGACGAGGTCCGCCGGGCCGCGGCGGCGATGATCGACCTGGGCGTACGTGCCGGGGACCGGGTCGCGATCTGGTCGCCCAACACCTGGCATTGGGTGGTGGCCTGCTTGGCCACCACCTACGCCGGCGGTGTCCTCGTGCCGCTGAACACCCGCTACACCGCCGGCGAAGCCAGTGACATCCTCGCGCGTACCGGCGCACCGCTGCTGTTCGCGTCCGGTGAATTCCTCGGCGCCGACAAGGCCGCGTCGATCGACCGCGACACCGTGCCGGAACTGCGGCACATCGTCCGGGTGCCGGTCGAGAAGGACGACGGATCCTGGGACGAGTTCATCGCCGGCGGCACCGATCTTGATGCGGTCGGCGCTCGCGCGGCCGCGGTCACGCCCGACGACGTCTCCGACATCCTGTTCACCTCGGGCACCACCGGCCGAAGCAAGGGCGCACTGTGCGCGCATCGGCAGTCGCTGGCGGGGTCGGCGGCCTGGGCGGCGTGCGGTCAGATCACCAGCGAGGACCGCTACCTCTGCATCAACCCGTTCTTCCACAACTTCGGCTACAAGGCTGGAATTCTGGCGTGCCTGCAGACCGGGGCGACGCTGATCCCGCAGCTGACGTTCGACCCGCAGCAGGCCATGCAGGCGGTGGCCGATCACCGCATCACCGTGCTGCCCGGGCCCCCGACGATCTATCAGACGCTGCTCGACCATCCGAAGCGCGCCGACTACGACCTGTCGTCGCTGCGGTTCGCCGTCACCGGAGCGGCGGTGGTGCCCGTCGTGCTGATTGAACGCATGCAGACCGAACTCGACATCGACATCGTGCTCACGGCGTACGGCCTGACTGAGGCCAATGGATTCGGCACCATGTGCCGCGCCGACGACGACGCTGTCACCGTCGCCACCACGTGCGGACGCCCGATCGCCGACTTCGAGCTGCGCATCGGTGAACATGACGAAGTGCTGCTGCGCGGGCCGAACGTCATGCTCGGCTATCTCGACGACCCCGATGCCACCGCCGCGGCGATCGACTCTGACGGTTGGTTACACACCGGCGACGTCGGCCGCGTCGACGAGGCCGGCAATCTGACGATCACCGACCGGCTCAAGGACATGTACATATGTGGCGGCTTCAACGTCTACCCCGCCGAGATCGAACAGGTGCTGGCGCGGCTCGACGGCATTGTCGAGTCGGCGGTGATCGGCGTGCCCGACGAACGCCTCGGCGAAGTCGGTAAGGCGTTCGTCGTGACCAAGCCCGGATTTGATTTGGACGAGGCTACCGTAATCGCCCACACGCGTGAGCATTTGGCGAACTTCAAGACACCGCGCTCGGTGGAGTTTGTCGACGCGCTGCCACGCAACCCGGGCGGCAAGGTGGTCAAACCGCTGCTACGAGAAAGAGCTTGATGGACCTGAATTTTGACGACGCGACCCTGGCTCTACAAGCCGAGGTGCGCAATTTCCTTGCGGCCAACAAGGGGTCGTTCCCGACGAAGTCGTACGACACGGCCGAGGGCTTCGAACAGCATCGGCGCTGGGACAAGGTGCTTTACGACGCTGGCCTGTCGGTGATCACCTGGCCCGAGAAGTACGGCGGCCGTGACGCCACCCTGCTGCAGTGGGTCGTCTACGAGGAGGAATACTTCCGCGCGGGAGCTCCGGGGCGAGCCAGCGCCAACGGCACGTCGATGCTGGCACCGACACTGTTCGCACACGGCACCGAAGAGCAGCTGGACCGGGTGCTCCCGAAAATGGCCAGCGGCGAGGAGATCTGGGCGCAGGCCTGGTCCGAACCGGAGTCCGGCAGCGACCTGGCGTCGCTGCGATCGACGGCCACCAAGACCGACGGCTGCTGGCTACTCAACGGCCAGAAGATCTGGAGCTCACGGGCCCCGTTTGGAGAACGGGCATTCGGGTTGTTCCGCTCCGATCCCGAAGCCGAACGTCACCGCGGCCTGACCTACTTCATGTTCGACCTGAAGGCCGCCGGCGTCACCGTCCGACCGATCGCGCAGCTCGGCGGCGACACCGGCTTCGGCGAGATCTTCCTCGACGACGTCTTCGTGCCCGACGAGGACGTGATCGGCGAGCCGAACGAAGGCTGGCGCGCCGCGATGAGCACGTCGAGCAATGAGCGCGGCATGTCGCTGCGCAGTCCGGCCCGGTTCCTGGCCCCGGCCGAACGGCTCGTCGAACTGTGGCAGGCCGACCCCAACCCTGCGTTCGCCGACCGCGTCGCCGACGCGTGGATCAAGGCGCAGGCCTACCGGTTGCACACGTTCGGCACCGTGACGCGGCTGGCAGGCGGTGGTGAGTTGGGCGCGGAATCATCGGTCACCAAGGTGTTCTGGTCGGAGCTCGACGTCGCGCTGCATCAGACGGCGCTCGATCTTCGCGGCGCCGACGCCGAGCTCGCCGATTCGTGGACCGAAGGACTGTTGTTCGCACTGGGAGGCCCGATCTACGCGGGCACCAACGAGATTCAGCGCAACATCATCGCCGAGCGGCTTCTCGGACTGCCCCGCGAGAGCAAGGGCGGTGCGAAGTGAACTTCGAGATCGACGAACAGCAACGCGACTTCGCCGCGAGCATCGACGCCGCGCTCGGATCCGCGGGCGTACCCGCCGCGGTGCGGGCATGGGCGGCAGGCGACACGAGTCCCGGCCGCAAGCTGTGGGCCACGCTGAGCGACCTCGGCGTGACTGCGCTTGCGGTGGCCGAGGAGTACGACGGCATCGGCGCGCATCCCGTCGACCTGGCGGTGGCCGCGGAGCGGTTGGGCTATTGGGGTGTCCCAGGTCCCGTCGCCGAATCGATCGCCGTGGCACCGACT
>JAJKIB010000318.1 GCA_021154745.1 Mycobacterium sp. | reverse complement strand
GTCATCGGTTCGTGCTCGGCTGGGCGACCTCCAGAGAATTGCCCTGGTGCGACGGGGCGATGTCCGCGATTGCGCCGACGGGGCGCTCGACCTCGTCGCGCAGTACGGTGCACTCGCTGACCGGCAACGTGATGTGGACTCTGGTCCCGCGCCGCAAGTTCGTTCGCCCACCGCCCTTTACGCGGATCGACTCATCGCCCACTCGCACGCTGTAGTCGACCGCGTCACCCACAAAGTGCGCGAGGGCGATCTCGCCCTCGAAGCAGTTGACCGCAGTCGTCGCATCGTCGAGCAGCACTGCCTCCGGGCGGACCACCACCTCGACGGTGTCGTGCACCTTGACCGCGTCCAGCGTCCGCGCGCGCAGCGGCCCCATGGACGTGGTGAGGGTCGCCTCGTTCTCCAGCGACGAGTACGCAGCCACGGTTCCGCGGATGAATGTGGCCGAGCCGACGAAGCGGGCGACGAACTCGCAGTTCGGCTTGAGGTAGACCTCGCGGGGAGTACCTTCCTGGACGATCTTGCCGTCACGCATCACGGCGATCCGGTTCGACATCGACAACGCTTCGACCTGATCGTGCGTGACGAACAGCGTCGCGATCTTGAGCCGCCGCTGGATCGACCGGAGCTCGGTGCGCATCTGCTCACGAAGTTTGGCATCGAGATTGGACAGTGGCTCATCGAGAAGCAACACTTTGGGCTGACGCACGAGCGCACGGGCGAGCGAAAGACGCTGCTGCTGCCCGCCGGAGAGCTGGGTGGCCCGTCGCTCGACGAACTGCTCGAGACCCACCAGGTGCAGCGCGTCCTGGACGCGCGAACGGATCTCCGACCGGGTCACCTTTCGTGAGATCCGCAAGGGGTACGCGACGTTCTCGAAGACGGTCATGTGGGGCCAGACCGCGTAGTCCTGGAAGACCAGTCCGATATCGCGCTTGTTCGGCGGAACGACGGCGCGGCCCGAGACCACGACCGCTCCGTCGAGCTCGATGACGCCGCCCGATGGATCCTCCAGTCCCGCGATGCACCGCAACGTCGTTGACTTGCCGCACCCGCTCGGCCCGAGAAGTGTGTAGAACTCCCCGTCCCCGACGTCGAACGAGACGTGGTCCACCGACGTCATGGCGGCCGAGCCGGTCCCGTAGCGGTGGAGGAGATCCTTGACGCGGATCGCCGTCATGACACACCTTCTCCCAATTGTACTGTCCCCCTGGCCCATAGCAGCGCGGTTATTGACTCGACCGGTCTCGCTGCGATCCTCACTCGCGGTCGTCCTCGGGCGGTCATACCCGCGCGCCCGACGAGCGGCGCAGGAACAGTGTCATGACGAGCGTGACGACCGTGAGAACCACACCGAGAGCGGCCGTGCCCGGGCCGTCGCCGTCGAACCAACGGCCGTAGATCAGCGTGGCCATTACTGTGTTGTCACCGGTACCCAGCATCAGCGGCAGGGTGAGGTTCTGAATGCTCGCAAGAAACACGACGAGCAGTCCGTTGAAGATCACCGGGCGCAGAAGCGGCAGCAGCACGTAACGCGTTGTCTGCCAACCGGATCCGCCCGAGATTCGCGACGCCTCCTCGAGTCCGACCTGGATCTGGGCGATGCCGCCAGTCGTCAGACGTGTTCCCAGGCCGATGAACTGCGTTGACATCGCCAGGACGATGATCCAGATGGTGCCGTACACAGGGACCGGCAGCAGCAGGTAGAGGAACAACGTCGCGAGGCCGATGACCACGCCGGGGAACGCGTGCGGCATGAAGGCCAACACGTCGAGGAGCGTCACGTAGCGCGACCGCGTGCGTACGATGATCCATGAAACCGCTGTGGATATCACCATCGCGATAAGCGATGCGGACACGCCGAGAACGAACGTGTTCCACAGCCCGCGGTGGAACACGCTGTCGTGAATGACGCTCTGATACGCCGAGATGGTCATGCGGCTCAAGCTCTCGACGTCGAACGCGCCGAGATACGGCTGAAGGCTCGACCATACGAGGACGACGAGCGGCAGCAGAAAGGAAACCGCGACGTAGCCGAATGAGAGGAAGAGAGCGACAGGTTTCCACCGGCCCAGCTTGAGCGCTGTCGGCATCCGGCCCTTTCCCGTCACGGTGACGTAGGCGTCCGACTGCCGGATGATGCGGTTGTACACGTACAGCGGCGCGAGCGAAAGCACCAGCAGCAGTACGCCATAGGCGCTCGCGACACCGTTGTTCGGCAGGCCGACCACAGGGTTCGATGCGTCGTAGATCTTCGTGCTCAGCACGGAGACGCCGCCGGGGCGGCCGATGATGAGCGGGATGTCCAGCACCGAGACGACCGTGACGAACTGGTACACGAGGGCGCCGATGATCGCCGGCTTTAGTAGCGGGATCGTGATGGTCCGCAAGATCACCGAATTCTTCGCACCCGACGCACGCCCGGCGTCCTCCAATGTGTTGCTCATGCCCCGCAATGACGCGGTGATCAGCAGAAACGTCAGCGGTACCAGGGCCATCCCCTGGATGAGGATCATCCAGGGGACCGTGTAAACGTTAAACGGGCCGGTCGAGCTGGTCAGGCCGAAGAGGTCGCGCACGGCAACGTTGACCACGCCGTTCGTCGGATTGACCATCAAGCTCCACGAAATGGCGAGGATCACCGTGGGGATTCCGGACGGTGCCACGACAAGGATGAAAATCAGGTTGCTCCAGGGCATGTCGGTTCGCTCGATGAGCATCGACAGGCCGAAGCTCACGACGAAGGCGAATGCCAGGCTGCCTGCCGTGAAGAGAAACGTCGTCCACAACACATCGACAAGGGCGGAGTTGAACAGCACATCCGCGTAGTTCTTGGCGGACCACGGGATCGGCGGCTGGACGATCAGCCCGATTGTGGTGTCCTGGAAGCTGCCTACAACGAGGACAAGCATCGGTCCGAGCACCAGGTAAACAAGCACTGCGATCGTCACGACCATGAAGACCGTCCGACCGGTGAGCCGCCGGCGTCGGCGACGCACGGGCACGGTCGGCTCAGCGACGGTTGCGACCGCCGTCGGTGGCATACTCTGCACCTCTCTGCTGCTGAGGTCGGCGGGTCAGTTCGACATGATTTTCGCGAGCGCCGTCGAGGTGTCGGTCGACGTCTTGAGCGCCTCCGGCGAGTCGGTGAGCACAAGCTTCGATGTCGGGGGGACCGCCGGCGGGTTGCTGTCGTTGTTCTGGAACTCGAGCTTGGCCTTCTGTGCAGCACCTTCATCGCTTGCCAGCCAGGCGACGAAGCACGCCGTTTTGTTTGGCCGCGGGGAGTCCTTCATGAGCACCGTGTGGTAGTCACTGGTCGGCACCACATCGAGGTACTTGATGTCGATGGGCGCGCCCGCGGCGTGTGACTCACGGATGTTGGCGTCGGCCGCGCTCGTCGTGAGCAGCGCCTCGCCCGAAATGACCTTCTGCGCGCTGGCCGTCGCGCCCTGAATGATGAGCGGTTTGGTGGTTTCCATGAAGTCGTTGAACCAGTCGATCGTTTCCTGCTCGCCGTACGCGAGGGCGATTCCACCCAGATACGAGCCTCGCGGGTCGACGATGACCTTGCCCGCCCACTTGGGGTCGGCAAGCTCCTTCCACGTATTGGGCAGCTGATCCTTGGAAACCAGGGCGGAGTTGTATCCGAGACCCGTGATGAGGCGGTAGTTGCGCCACGCAGTGCCGTTCTGCTGCTTGACGACGAGGTCGTCCGCGACGCCGAGCGCCGGCCAGTCGACGTTGCGCACCATGTCCTGCTGGAACAGGGGATCGAACCCGGGGAGATCGCCGGACAACGCGTCGAAGGACAAGGCGTGTCGCGTTTGCGCCTCGGCGAGTAGCCGCTGGCTGGCGTCGTCAGACCGCAGGTTGGTGTAGTTGATCTTGAAGTCGGGATGCTTGGCCGTGAAGGGTGCGATCTCCTCTGCGAAGACCGCGGGGTCGGTCGACGCGACGTAGTTGACGTCACCGCTCTCCTCGGCGGCGGCCGCGCACGCCTCGTCCATGCTGACGCGCAGCGGCTCATTTCCTCCGGACGACGCGGCAGGCCCGCCCGACGAGCCACATCCGACCAGCAGGCCGCCGGTCGCTGCCGTGACAGCTAGGACGACACCCAGACGCGCAGCAATCGTGGGTCTCTTCATGGTTCCTCTTCTCGCCGAGCGGGCTGCCGGTTAATCCTCTGGAAACCTCTCGATCTGGTGCAGGCCAAGAGCTTTGACGGCGAACGTGTCTTGAACGGCCAGATAGCGCGCGACCTCGGTGTCACTGTCGTTGAAGTGCTGGTGCCACATCCACACCGGGAAGCTGAACATGTCGCCCTCTTCCCAATCGATGCGCTGCTTGTTCACGCCATCCCAACTGATGATGGTGTGGCCGACGCCGCGGACGATATAGATGACAGCTTCGGTGGTGTGCCGGTGGTTGACCGACTCGCCCTTCGGCGGGAGCTCGCTGACGTGGGGCTGCAGCCGGATGTCGCCACCCAGCCGGTAGAAGCGCGCCTTGGTATTGCGGTACTCGCGGGGCGTCAGTTCCGTGGTCTTCAGGTCCTTGACGATCACCGCTTCGGTGGGCGGATTCTTCTGGTTCCACTGTTCGCGGTTGGTCATCTCGCTGTTCGCGGTTTCGCTGAGCGCCTGGTCGCGGATCTCAACCTGCTCGATCGAATCAATCCTGGTTTCTGGCATACGCTCGCTGTCTCCTCCGTCGGACGTGCAGACCGGCAAGATTGGCCGGTTCGATACATGATAATAGATACAATCTTCACGGCAACAGTTCAGCGCGGATTCGGCTGACCGAAATTCATGTCCGCGGCGATTGAGTGCGCAGGAGGATCGATGACAGAACGGGGGCGACAGCCTTGGGAAATGCGCATCGTCATGGACGCGCTTCCACCCGGTGCAGTGCCGACCGCGGCGCTGTGGATGCCGGTGGCCGGGCGCGCCCTGCGAAATTCTCCGGATGACGTCGTCGCGCTGACCGAGCAACAGGTGCGCAGCCGGCTGCCGCAAGGGGAGCATCTGGTGATGTCCATCCGCAAGGACGACCTCATATACGAGGACGACGAAGAACTGATGCGTCTGGTCGACGTGACCGACGGTGGCGCGATCGTGATCGGATTGACTTATCAGCGCCAGACGCTGGCGCGGGCATACGGCCAGATGTGTCCAGAGTGTGGGTCGACCGATGCGCAGCGTCTCGGTCCAGCCGATCAGCATGTCGCGCCCGGCCTGCGCGGCACAGCGAGCCTCTACCAATGCGTGGAGTGTGGTACTGCGTGGGACGCCTGATTTGCCTGCAGATATGAACTGAACCCCACCGCCGAGGGGCGCGGTGGGGTTCAGTTGACTTCGGGGCAGTGGTTATCCCGTCCGGTCATCGAGCAATGTGTCGCGTTCGTCTTCGGACAAGCCGCCCCAGGTGCCAAAGCGCTCGTGGAATGCCAACGAGTGCTGGCGGCATTGGGCGGCGACGGGGCATTCGGCGCATATGTCTTTGGCCCTGCGTTGACGGCGTTTTCGCGCGCTTCCTCGTTCACCGTCCGGATGGAAAAAAATGGACGGGTCCTCACCGCGGCACCTGGCGGCGAGTTGCCAAGTCCACGCTTCGGCAACGCGAGCCCTCGGCGGAAACGTGCCGGTTCGGGTTGAGGTCATGTGCGAGTGCTGACTTACAGAGGCCAAATCTGCCGCTCAGTCGTTATGCGTGATGAAACCTTCCGGACCGAAACGGACGCCTTCTTCGGGATTGATGCTGTAGTAGGAGTAGGGCGAGTACTTGCCCGACTCGATCTCCTTCTGCACCTCCTCCATCGGAACATGCTTGCCCGCCTCAACCTTTCGGTCCAGGCCGAGCCAATCGAGCATCCGCTTGTTGGTGATGCCGAGGTACAGCACGGGCTCGTCTCCGGAGTTGACGTGCGTGTGCCACTGCATAGACGGGATGTACATGAAGTCGCCCTGCTCCCAGGACACGACTTCGCCCTGCACCTCGCTATGGCCCTTGCCTTTCATGATGTAGATGGCGGCCTCGTTGTGGTGTTTGTGCAGCCGAGTCTGCTGGCCCGGCTTCAGTTCTGAGATGTGCAGCTGGATGGTGCGCAGCGGAAGGTCGACGTCGCGGGCCGGGTGCTGCCGGTCGCTGTCTGCATACAGGTCGAGGTGGGGCTGCTTGTGCAGCAGCTTGCCGGCCGCCAGCGGGCGGACCTCGTCCTCGTGATAGTGCAGCTTTCCGCGGCGCCGCGGCGAATTCGCGTCACCACCGTCGTGGTCGTGCCCGTGGCCGTGGCCATGCCCATGGCCGTTGTCATGGCTGTGGGCCGACTCGGCTGCGGCCTCGGTCTGTCGTTCCGTCATATCGCATTCTCCGTTACTTGTGGTGTTGCTGATGTGTGGTGGTGTGGGTGTCACGCCGGCTTATCGTTATTGTCTCCAATCGTGTTGCGGCGTAGGGCAATGCAATGTTCGGACGGCATTGACACGGTGATCGGCTTTCCGGTGCTGTAGCGCTGTGAGGCCGGCGTCCGGCATCGGATGGTGTCGTTGCCGAGTTGGATCTGGTAGTCCATGCATTCGCCGGTGAACAGCCGGGTCAACACGGTACCGG
>JAJKIB010000317.1 GCA_021154745.1 Mycobacterium sp. | reverse complement strand
TGCTGGCCTTCATGCGTGGGCAGGAAGCACTCCACAAGGGCGGTGTGAGCTCCGCTCAGCTCAAGGCGTCGGCCGACCAGATGATCGCGATGATCCCGACCGGCCCGGAATAGCCAGGAATAGAAGCAGCCGGCCGTGCGTCATAATTCTTGACCGAATGGTCCAGAATTAGCGAAAGGCACGATCGTGGCACTTCTCAAGGGCAAGACAGCGGTAATCACCGGCGGCACCACAGGCATCGGCTTGGCCACCGCCAAGCGATTCGTCGAGGAGGGCGCATATGTCTTCATCAGTGGACGGCGTCAGGCCGAACTCGATGCAGCGGTAAAGGAACTCGGCGACAACGTCACTGGCGTGCAGGGTGACGTGAGCAAGGCCGCCGATCTCGACCGGCTCTACGGCGCGGTCGCCGACAGCGGTCGTCGCCTCGACGTGGTCTTCGCGAACGCGGCCGTCGTCGATGTCGCACGGATCGGTGACATCACCGAGGAGCACCTCGACTACCAATTGGACGTCGACTTCAAGGGCGTTGTCTTCACAGTGCAGAAGGCGCTGCCGCTTGTCAACGACGGCGGCTCGATCATCCTCAACTCGTCGAATACCAACGCAAAGGGCACCGACGGTATCGGGGTGTACGCGGCGATCAAGGCGGCGCTGCGATCGTTCGCCCGCACCTGGGCAAGTGAGTTGCGAGACCGCAAGATTCGCGTCAATGTCGTCAGTCCCGGCGCGACCGACACGCCCGGCATCAACAACCTCGCCGGCATGCTGATCCCCAGCCCCAATGCGGCGGAGGAGTTCGAGAACCTCCAGCGCAGCATCGTTCCGCTGGGCCGCTACGGCACTCCGGAAGAGGTCGCGAACGCGGCGCTGTTCCTGGCCTCGGACCTGAGCAGCTTCACCACCGGCGCCGACATTCCCGTCGACGGCGGCATCAACCAGATCTAGTAGAGCACGCTGCGCATGTTGTCCTCGCTGTAGAACTTCTCGAGCTCAGCGAGGCTCATGTCCTTCTTCAACGCCTGGGCGATCCGCGCGACACTGGGCACGGCCGTCGGTTTCAGCTCGACGGATCCCACGTCTCTGAGCGCAGAAACGCCTTGGCGCAGTGGAAGAACACCTCTTCGACGTCGATCTCCAGCGCAAGGATGGGCCGCTTGCCCTTGACCGTCATCGCATCGAAGTAGCCGTCCACCCGCTTGTTGCCGGGCCGCTCCGGAATCGCGATCGTCGTGTCGTCGATGACGTGGACGAAGCCGGGCGGGTCGCCCTTGGGCGACACGTCGACGCGGCCCTGCGCGTCGGTCGTCGCGACGAAGCCGGATGCCCGACTATCGCACGGAGCTCTTCGACGGTATTCACTTCGCGACGCATCCCTACAGCATCCTTCATGCGCTCGCTCACAGGGGTGCGCACGTCGGCATCAACCCGGAGAAGTGCGCCGCCGGCATGTCGTCCACTGTGACGAAATCGGTTCCGGGAGACCAACTGCTGCCCGGCTGGATCCATGGCGGAACGCCGTCGGGATAGGCGATCGTCAAGTCGGAGTAGAACTGCACATCCCGAGGGCACGCGGGACTCGTTGGCGCTGAAGCGTTCCACGCGTGCACGACGATGGGATTGAACAGCCGGGCGCCCTCCGCACAGTTGGGTTGGCACTCGACGGCGCTGTCGGTGCCCGTTCCACTCGCGCCGTCGGCGCCCCACGAACTCCACGTCATGTTCTCCATGACGCCGGTGGTGTCGCAGTTGTAGGCGAACGAGGCGGGCCGTTGTAGCGGAGGCTGACTCGGGTCGAAGCACTTGCCGATAGCGAAAACCGCATCGGGCTGCTCGACAGGATCCGCCGAGGCGACGGCGGACCCGCCGAACAGGGCAACTGTGCAGGTGGCCAGAACGAATGCGCGGATCACGCCCGCACACTAGCTCAGTCGTGCCAGGGACACGACACGTCGCCACCTGGCCGGTGATTAGTCGGCCGGGACGCCGGGTAGCCGAGCGTCAGGAGGTACTGCCATGGCACACCATGTCGAGGTCGACCCGGCCTTGTGGGAGGAGTTTCACCGCGTCGTGAACATGACATCGCGGGAGCTGATGGACTGGCTGCGGACGCGCTCGGCCGGCGAGGAGACCGAGGAACTGCCGGATCACGCCGGAACCAAGACCGGTCGAGCAGTGCTGGAGATCCTGCAGAAGCGGCGCGTGGACCTCACCGACGACGACGAGCAGGTGATGCGCAAGGTCGTCGACCGCATCCACGCCGAGCGCAAAGACGAGCTGGAGCCGACCGCCGGTCAGGAGAACTGGCGGCATCGATTGATGACCATCGGCCACGATCCGCTGAAGCCGACGCGCTAACCGAACCGCGCGGCGAGCTCGCGCCTGTCCACCTTGCCGATGCCGCGGCGGGGCAATTCGTCGACGAGATGAATCTCGCGCGGTGCGGCCGTCGACGGCAATGTTGATGCGACGTGCGCGCGCAGGTCGGCCAGCGTGGGCGCCGCACATCGCGGTGCCACCACGATCGCCGCGACCACTCGCTGGCCCAGCCGTTCGTCGGCCACCCCGAAAACCGCGGACTCGGCGATCGCGGGATGGGTCGCCAACGCCGCCTCCACCAATTGCGGCAACACCGTCAGCCCACCGGTGCTGATCGCGTCGTCGACACGGCCCAGCACCCGCAACACCCCCGAATCATCAATGGTGCCAATGTCGTCGGTGCGAAACCAGTCTGGCTCCGCGAACGGGTCCGGCTGCACCGGGTTGCGGTAGCCCTTCGCCAGCGTCGCGCCGCCGAGCACCACCCGGCCGTCGTCGATGCGTACGCGCACGCCCTCCAGCGCAACGCCGTCGTAGATACAACCGCCCGCCGTCTCACTCATCCCATACGTTCGCACCACCGAAATCCCTGCCGCCGAGGCTCTTTCGGCGACGCCCTCCGGCATCGGCCCGCCACCGATCAGCACCGCGTCCAGCGACGCCAGCGCCATCGAAGCCGCAGGGTCCCGCAGAGCCTTGTCCAGTTGCGCCGCCACCAGCGAGGCATACCTGCGGCCGGACCCCAATGCAGCCACAGCCGAAGCTAATTCGGCACCGCCGAATCCGGCCGCCACCGCGACCGGCGTCGTTCCCGCGATGACGCTGCGCACCAACACCTGTAGTCCGGCGACGTGATACGCAGGCAGCGCGAGCAGCCACCGCCCGGGCCCGCCCAACCGGCGGTGGGTGGCTTCGGCGCTGGCGGTCAACGCCGACGCGGTGAGCATCGCGCCCTTCGGCACACCCGTCGTACCTGACGTCGAAACCACTACCGCGACATCGTCGTCGATCGGTTCGCCGGCACGCAATGCCTTTGTCAGCAGCGAAGTTTGGCGTGCGTCGTCGGCGGGAACCGGAAGCACAGCCCCGTCACCGCGAAGCACGCCCCTCAACAACGGCAGCAGCGATAGCGCTGACGCGCCTGACGGGACAGCGGTGGGGCGCAGGACGGCTATTCGGTCTCCTCGGAGTCGCGCGGGTCATCCAGCGGCCAGCCCTTTGCGGCCAGCCGCTGCCGGACCCGTTCGATGTCCTCGGGCGTCGGCAGTTCGTCGGTGATCTGAGTGATGAGCACCCCGATGTCGACATGGTCGAATTCGCCGCGTGCCAACAGTTCTCGCACGACGGCGGCCACTTCGTCGTCGGAGAGCCGCCTCTTCAGCAGCGCCAGCAGCGGTACCCGGTCTTGACCCGGCACACCTTCGGGATACCCCGCGGTGATCCACGCGACGATCTTCGCGAGAAACTTGGTCACAGTGTCAACTCCCCACGGAGGCCCGCGGCCTCGGTTCCCTGGACAGGTCGATGGTAGTGCTCCGCTCAATCGACGGAGTAGACCAACGCTTCCGAGACAACGGGTGAACAGTAGATGAACACCTCACTGGCCGCGGCAAAGTGGCAGGTCGGAGGACCCGCTTAGGGTAGCTAGCCGCTGGTCAAATTTGCCGCTGTAGCCTCAGAATTAGCACCCATGAGCGCAGAGATGATCATCTTGGTGCTGTTGATAGCAACAGCACTGGCCTTCGACTTCACCAACGGATTCCACGACACCGGCAATGCCATGGCGACGTCGATCGCCACCGGTGCCCTCAAACCGAAGACCGCGGTCCTGCTGGCTGGTGTCCTGAACCTCGTTGGTGCCTTCCTCTCGGTTGAGGTCGCTGTCACCGTGACCACATCGGTGCTCAAGGTCCAGGACAGCAAGACCGGTCACCTGCTCCCATCGATCGATGCCTCGACGGGGCTCACGATCATCTTCGCCGGTCTCATCGGCGGCATCCTGTGGAACCTGCTCACCTGGCTGTTCGGCATTCCGTCCAGTTCGTCGCACGCGCTCTTCGGCGGATTGATCGGCGCCGGCCTGGCCGCGCTCGGCACCGCCGGTGTCAACTGGTCGGGCGTCAGCCAGAAGGTGCTGATCCCCGCCATCGCCGCTCCCGTGATCGCCGGCGTCGTCGCGGCCTGCGGGACCTGGCTGGTGTACCGGATCACCCGCAAGGTCCTGCAGAAGCGCCGCGAGGAAGGCTTCCGCTGGGGTCAGATCGCGACGGCCTCGCTCGTCGCGCTGTCGCACGGCACCAACGACGCGCAGAAGACCATGGGCGTCATCGCGCTGGCGCTGATCACCACCGGCCACCTGACCGGGGATGTGAAGAAGGACGGCCTGCCGTTCTGGATCATCCTCAGCTGTGCGCTCGCCATCGGCCTCGGCACCTACATCGGTGGCTGGCGCGTCATCCGCACGCTGGGCAAGGGTTTGGTCGAGATCGAGTCTCCGCAGGGCTTTGCCGCCGAGGCGTCGTCGGCCGCCATCATCCTCAGCTCGAGCGCCGCGGGCATGGCGCTGTCGACCACCCACGTGGCGACGGGTTCCATTCTGGGTAGCGGTGTCGGCAAACCGGGTGCCGAGGTGCGCTGGGCGGTCGCGGGTCGCATGGCGGTGGCGTGGCTGCTCACTCTGCCGGCCGCCGGAATCGTTGGGGCGCTGGCCTTCTGGCTGTCGCACGGCGTCGCTGGCATGACCACCCAACTAGTGGGCGACGGCCTGATCTTCCTGATCCTGGTGAGCCTGTCCTTCTACATGTGGTGGCGTGCGCAGCAGCAGAAGGTCGACCACAGGAACGTCAACGCCGACTGGGACTCCTCGACCAACTCGGTGGTTCCCGCCGAGGTGCGCGAGGCCGCCAAGGAGCCCACGGACGAGGCGAAGGTCTAACAGGCCGGCCGCGACAAGTAAAGGAAACGTTGATGACTTACGCAGAAAGCATCCTGAAGGTGCTCCTGGTCGGCCTGCTTCTCGGCGCCGGCTTGCCGGCGGTCTTCGCAGCCGGGCTGGTGGCCTACTCGCGCGGAGCCGGCGGCGACGGGACCGACGGCACCGCATATGCGCCCAATCCCAACCCGGCGCTGAAGTACTTCGGCATCCTGCTGTTCCTGTTCGTCGGCTGGGTGATCGTCACCGCGGTGGCCTGGATCACGAGGGCCACGATCATCCACCATTTCGGCTTCGATCCGTTCCCCTTCATGAAGAAGTGAGCTGAGCACATGACTGAGAACCACACTGTCCTGGACAACGTGCTGGGGTGGCTGCACGAGGGCTACCCCGAAGGCGTCCCGCCGAAGGACTACTTCCCGCTGCTCGCGCTGCTGAAGCGATCGCTCACGGAAGAGGAGGTCGTCAAGGCGGCCCAATCGATCCTCAAGACAAGCGATTCCGACTCGGTGACCGAGGACGAGATTCGCACCGCGGTGCATGCGGTGATCGCGAAGGAACCGAACCCGGAGGAGATCCATCAGGTGGCCTCGCGGTTGGCCTCCGTCGGGTGGCCGCTGGCGTCGCCTGCTCGCTGAACACTTCCGTCAGCGTCGGGTGTCGCGCCGCAACGGGTGGTCTTCGGGCACCTGAACGAAGATCAGCAATACACCGTCGGGATCGACGACGTGCATCTCGTGCAACCCCCACGGTTCTTGCCTTGCCTCACGGGCGATCTCGACGCCGCGGCTCCTGAGCTCCTCCTCGGCGGCGTAGACGTCGCGGACCTGAAGCCACATGGTGCCGCCCCCGCTGGGCGTGCCGTGGCCGGCGAGTTCGATCAGCGACTGGCCCGCGTAGAACACCGTGCCGGCGCCGTAGTCGCGGGCGATCGCCAACCCGAGCTCGTCGCGATAGAACCGCAGCGAGCGCTGGTAGTCCGCCGGCCGGATGAGCATCCGACTGGCCAGAATCTCCATGAAAACCGTGTCTACCACCTCAGGTCAGCCGATCCGGCGCCCGACACCCCCAGCTCGGCTTCGCTCGGCGAGATCCCGTCCGCAGGCACGTCGACCGCCTTGACCGCCTCCCACCTCTCACGTCTTTCGGTCAGTCTTTCGGCTGGACGGT
>JAJKIB010000316.1 GCA_021154745.1 Mycobacterium sp. | reverse complement strand
CGCCGGGTGCGCCGTTCGCCACCCAGGTGTGGGGCACCAGCCACGACGAACCGCTGCAGGTGCTGGGAAGCAGCCCGTGGGGGGTGCGCGACTCGATTCCGCTGACCCCACCGGAAACCATCCGCGCTATCGACTCGGTGCAGCGGCTGTTCGCCGCGGGCAGGCCATCCGCGGGCTTGGCGGACACGCTTGCCCGGCAAGGCATTTTGTACGTAGTGGTGCGCAACGATCTCGACCCCGAGACGTCGCGGTCGGCGCGGCCGCTGCTGGTGCACCGGGCCATAGAAGGCTCACCGGGCCTGTCGAAGGTGGCACAGTTCGGCGAGCCGGTCGGCCCCGGCACGCTGACCGGATTCATCACCGACAGCGGACTGCGGCCCCGCTTCCCGGCGGTGGAGATCTACAAGGTGGACGGCTCCCCGGGAATGCATCCGTATCTGGTCGAAGCCGACGCGATGGCGCGGGTCGACGGTGGACCCGAAGCGCTGCTGCGGCTCGACGAGCGCCGAAGGCTGTTGGGCCAGCCGCCGCTTGGGCCGATGCTGCTGACCGGCGACGCGCAGCGCGCGGGTCTGCCGGTGCCGGTCGTGACCGTGACCGACACCCCGCTGGCCCGCGAAACGGACTACGGCCGGGTCGACGACCACCTGTCGGCGATTCGGACGCCCGACGATCCGCGGCACACGTTCAACCGCGTGCTCGACTATCCCGCCGCCAATGCCGACATGGTCTACGGGCACTGGAACGGCGGACGCGTCTCGGTGTCGAGTTCGGCGTCGGATTCGACGGCGCTGCCCAACGTCGCACCGGCGACCGGGGCTGCGGCGGCCGTCGACGCCGATTCGTCGACGAGCTGGGTGTCCAATGCACTGCAGGCGGCGGTCGGCCAGTGGCTTCAGGTCGACTTCGACCATCCCGTCACCAACGCAACCATCACGATCACGCCCAGCGCCACCGCCGTCGGCGCGCAGATCCGTCGCATCGAGGTGTCGACCGTCAACGGCACCAGCACGCTGCGGTTCGACCAGGCCGGCAAGCCGCTGACCGTCGCGCTGCCCTACGGCGAGACGCCGTGGGTGCGGATCACCGCGGTGGCCACCGACGACGGGTCGGCCGGCGTGCAGTTCGGCATCACCGACTTCAACGTCACGCAGTACGACGCGAGCGGCTTCGCCCATCCCGTCAACCTGCGCCACACCGTGCTGGTGCCCGGGCCGCCACCGAATTCTGCTGTCGCGCAATGGGATCTGGGGTCCGAGCTGCTCGGCCGGTCGGGCTGCGCCCAGAGCCCGAACGGCACCCGCTGTGCCGCGTCGATGGCGCTTTCACCGGAGGAGCCGGTCAACCTGAGCCGGACGCTGACCGTGCCGTCGCCGACCGCGGTGACGCCGACGGTGTGGGTGCGCGCGCGCCAAGGCCCGAATCTCGCCGACCTGATCGCCGCGCCCGGCGCGGCCCGGGCCCTCGGCGACGCCGACCCGATCGACGTGGTGGGTTCGGCGTACGCCGCCGCCGACGGCGACCCCGGCACCGCGTGGACCGCGCCCCAGAGCGTCGTGCAACACAAAGCACCGCCCACCCTGACGCTGAAGCTGCCCGCCCCCCGTGAAGTGGCCGGACTGCGGATCACGCCGAGTTCCTCAGTGCTGCCTGCACATCCGACGCTGGTGGCCGTCGACCTCGGGGACGGCCCCGAGGTGCGCCGGCTGTCCAGCGACGGCGGGACTCAGACGGTGAGCCTGCGGCCGCGCGTGACCGACACCGTCAAAGTGTCGCTGCTGAGTTGGGACGACATCATCGACCGCACCGCGCTCGGCTTCGACCAACTCAAGCCGCCCGGACTCGCCGAGGTCGCGGCGCTGGACGCCAGCGGCACGCCGATCGCCGCCGCCGACGCGGCGCGCAACCGGGCGCGGGCCATCGACCTGCCGTGCGGGCGCGGCCCGATCATCGGCGTGGCGGGACAGTTCGTCCAGACCTCCATCGCCACCACGGTCGGCGCGCTGCTCGACGGCGGGCCCGTAGCGGCCAAGGCGTGCCGGTCGGACCCGATCACGCTGCCCGCCGGTGAGCAGGAGTTGCTGATCAGCCCCGGCGCGCCGTTCGTGGTCGACGGTGTGCAGCTGGCCGGTCCGCTCGCGAGCCAATTGCACACAGCGGCAACGGTTCCCGCCGCCACGGGCGCTTGGAAGGCCGACCACCGCGAACTGGACGTCCCGCCGTCGGCGTCATCACGGGTGCTGGCGGTGCCCGAGAGCATCAATCCCGGCTGGACGGCCCACGCGGCCAACGGTTCTGCACTGGCTCCGATCACTGTCAACGGGTGGCAGCAGGGCTGGGTGCTTCCGCCGGGCACCGCGGGTCCCGTCACGCTGAGCTTCCCTTCGAACGCGACGTATCGGGCGGGGCTGATCGGTGGGCTGGCCCTGCTGCCCCTGCTTGCGCTGCTGGCGTTCCTGCCGGTGCGACGGCCCCGTCCCACCGACGAGCCGGCGCGGCCGTGGCAACCGGGACGGCTGGCGACGAGTTTCGCGGTTCTGGCCGCCGCGGCGGTGAGCTCCGGGATCGCGGGCATCATCGTGGGCGGCGCGGCGTTGGGTGTGCGCTACATGCTTCGCCGCCGCGAAAAGCTATGTGAAGCAGCAACAGTCGGGGTCGCGGCGGGCGGGCTGATCATTGCGGGGGCGGTGCTGAGCCAGAATCCGTGGCGATCGGTCGACGGCTATGTCGGGCACTCCTGGGGTGTACAGCTGCTCGCGCTCGTTTCGGTGGCGATGCTGGCCGCGTCGACGGTGGCTACAGCGACTCGTCGAGAAGACCGAGAGAATCCGTCAGGCGCAGGTTTTCCGAGTAGTCGACCGGGCACGCGATCAGCGACACCCCGTCGTCGGCAAGTGCCGTCCTCAACGTCGGCAACAGCTGATCAGCAGCAGTGATGCGATATCCCTTGGCGCCAAAGCTTTCGGCGTAGGTGACCACATCGGGGTTGTTGAACTTCACGTAGTGATGCTCACCCAGTTCGAGGTCCATCTTCCACTCGATGAGCCCGTACCCACCGTCCTCCCAGATGAGGACGACCAGCGGGATCCGCTCCCGCACCGCCGTCTCGATCTCCTGGGAGTTCATCAGAAAGGCGCCATCTCCCATGAGGGCCAGCACCTTCGCCTCCGGGCGGGCCAGCTTGACTCCGAGGGCGCCGGGAAGGGCAAAAGCCATTGTGGAGAGCCCGTTCGAGATCAGACAGGTGTTGCGCTCGTATGTCGGATACAGCCTGGCCATCCACATCTTCGTCGCACCGGTGTCGACCAGCACGACGTCGCTGCGACCCAGCGCGGCGCGGGTGTCGGCGACTATCCGCTGGGGAGCGAGCGGAAACCGCGAATCCTGTTGTCCACGACTGAATTCGTCGGCGAGAAGGCCACGGCCCGGCCCGGTTGCGGGATCGTCGAACCGACACCCGGTCAGCGCGTCGCGCAATGCGTCCAGCGAAGCGCTGATGTCGCCGATGATCCCGACGTCAACGGGATAGTGCATGTCGACCTCGGCCGGGAATCGGTGGATGTGGATGATCGTCTTGTCGGTGTTCGGGTTGATCTTGGCGGGATCGAATTCCTGGAGTTCGTAACCGACCGCGATGATCGCGTCGGCGTCGTCGAACCCGAAGTTGACGTAGTCGCGACGCATGAAGCCGATCGTGCCGATGCTGTTGGCGTGATCGTCCGGCATGACGCCCTTGCCGTGAAAGGTGTTCGCGACGGGTACACCCAGTTCCTCGGCGAATCGCACCAGGGCGGCGGTCGCGTCGGCGCGGGCGGCACCATGACCGGCCAGCACCACCGGCCGCTTCGCTCCACGCAGGGCGTCGGCCGCGCGCTGCACCTGACCGGGTGCAGGCGCTTCGGCACGCACCACGTTGCGCGGCAGTGGCGCCAACTCGTATTCGGTGTCGTCGGCGTCTATGTGTTCGGGGACGGCCAGGTAGACCGCTGCGGGGCGTTCTGTTTCGGCGACCTTGAAAGCCTTACGGACCATCTCGGGTATGGCGCGAGCGGTGGGGATGCCGTCCGCCCAGCGGGTGATCGGAGCGAACATCGTCACCAGGTCGACGTATTGATGCGATTCCTTGTACTCGCGGTCCTGGCCGACCTGCGCCGAGATCGCGACCAAGGGGGTGCTGTTGGTGGTGGCGTCGGCCACCCCGAGTTGCATGTTGATCGCACCTGGGCCCAGGGTGGCCGAGACTACCGCCGCCCGGCCGGTGACGCGGCCGTACATCTCGGCCATGAACGCGGCACCCTGTTCGTGCCGGGTGAGCACGTAGCGGATGTTGGAGGCGGCCAGTGCCTGGACGAACCGGATGTTCTCCTCGCCCGGCACGCCGAAGACGACTGCGACTCCCTCGTTCTCGAGGCACTCGACCATCGCCCGGGCGGCAGTATTCACGATCGCCACGATAGCGGCACGGCGAGATCGCGATCGCCCTAGCATCGGCGGGGTGCCGAACTATCCGGAGGCCTGGGATGACGAGTCCGACCTGTCACGGGTGGTGATCGGCCACTCGGGCGACACCACCGATCGCGACCAGGGCGCCTACTGATGACCGCAGCCATTCCGCCGATCGGCGCGGAGTTCTCCCGGCTGGCCGAATCATCGCCCGACGAGCCGGCTGTCACCTGCGAGGGACGCACCGTCACATACGGGGAACTCGACACGTCCACCAACCGGCTGGCGCGCGCCTATGCCGATCTTGGTGTGCGCCAAGGCGACTACGTGACGATCGTGCTGCCGAACTCGATCGAGTGGATCCAGGCCGCGCTGGCCGCGTGGAAGCTCGGCGCGGTTCCCCAGCCGCTGTCGGCCCGGCTGCCCGACGCTGAACTCGAGGGACTGCTCGAACTGAAGCCACGGGCGCTGATCGTCGGCCGCGACGACCCGCGCGGCGTGATCCCCAGCGTGCCAGGTGACTTCACACCCGGTGCGGACGTGTCGGACGCGCCCCTACCCGAAGCGGTGTCGCCGTCGTGGAAGGCGCTGGGCTCCGGGGGCAGCACCGGTCGGCCCAAACTCATCGAGGCCGGCGGCGACAGCCGCTTCCCCGGCGCGCTCGCAGGCCTGGGGATGGGCGGCATGGAGGGCGACACTCAGCTGATCGCGGTTCCGCTGAGCCACAACACCGGCATGACCACCGCAACCATCGGGTTGTTGATGCGACAGCACCTGGTGCTCATGCCGCGCTTCGACGCCGCAGAATTTCTGCGGTTGATCACCGAGCACCGGGTCGACTTCATCGTCGCCGTGCCGACCATCATGCAGCGGCTGCTTCCGGTCTACCGGGGCAACCCCGACGCCTACGACCTGACCTCGATCCGGCGGCTGTGGCACGTCGGTGCGCCGTGCCCACCCGCCGTCAAGGAGGCTTGGATCGAACTGCTCGGACCCGAAGTGGTGTGGGAGTTGTACGGCGGCACCGAACTTCAGGCCATGACATTCATCAGCGGCACGCAGTGGCTGGAACACCGCGGTTCGGTCGGAGTCGTCGTCGCTGGCGAGATGAAGGTCCTCGACGACGACGGCAACGAGTGCCCGCCGGGCGTGGTCGGCGAGATCTACATGCGGCCGGCGCCGGGCAGCGCGCCGACATACCGCTACGTCGGTGCCACCGCGAAGAGCCGCGACGGGTG
>JAJKIB010000315.1 GCA_021154745.1 Mycobacterium sp. | reverse complement strand
TGGCACATTCGAACACGGTAGTTCGGTCCTGCAACTCCTGAGCGACCCCGATGATCCGGATCGCTTCGAGCGGGTCCGCACCGCGTTGCTGGCCGCACGACTTACCCGGCCGCAGCCCGGCCGCGACGACAAGGTCGTCACCGCATGGAACGGGCTGGCGATCACCGCGCTCGCCGAGGCAAGTGTCGCGCTCCGACGGCCCGAATTCCTCGACGCCGCAACTCGATGCGCGCGCTCGATCGTCGACCTGCACATCGTGGACGGCCGGTTGCGGCGTGCCAGCCTCGGCGGCCGGGTCGGTGACAGCGTGGCCATCCTGGAGGACCATGCCACGCTGGCCACCGGACTGCTGACGCTGCATCAGCTGACGGGCGACGCGTCGTGGCTGGACGCGGCCACCGGCCTGCTCGACGTGGCGCTCGACCACTTCGCCGACCCGGACCGTGACGGCCGCTGGTTCGACAGCGCCGACGACGCCGAGCAGTTGATGGTCCGGCCAGCCGACCCTCTCGACGGCGCCACCCCGTCCGGGGCCTCGACGATCGCCGAGGCGCTGCAGCTGGCCGCGCACCTCGTTCCCGCCGACCGCGCCGAGCGTTACGCCTCGGCAGCCGACGCCACGTTGGCCAGCGCGACGCCGATCTTGGCCCGGTTGGCACGTTCGGGTGGACACTGGCTCGCAGTCGCCGAAGCCGCTGTGCGCGGACCCATCCAAATCGCCGTCGCCTGCGACCCGCAGCACTCCGAATTGCTTTCTGCGGCCCGCGAATTGGCCCCCGGCGGAGCCGTTGTGGTGGGAGGTTCGGTTAACTCGTCGGCGTTACTGCTCGACCGCGATCGGGTCGACGGGTCCGACGCCGCCTACGTCTGCCGCGGCCGGGTGTGCGACCTGCCGGTCACCACCAAGCGGGATCTCGCCGCTGCGTTGGGTGCGGCCGTGTAGCGTCGCGGCCATGTCGAGTGCCGAGCAGATCACCCAGACCGTCACCCGCTACCTCGATTTCGTCTCGAAGGGGCAGCCGGACGAGATCGCCGCTCTCTACGCCGACGACGCGACCGTCGAGGATCCCGTTGGCGGAGAGGTGCACATCGGCGGCCAGGCGATCCGCGGCTTCTACGGCACGCTCGAAAACGTCAAGGCGCAAACCGAGGTGCTCACGCTCCGCGCGCTCGGCAACGAGGCGGCGTTTCACTGGACGCTGTCCATCGATTTCGGCGGCAACGGGATGCGCATCGACATCATCAGCGTGATGACGTTCGACGACGACGGCAAGATCGCATCGATGAAGGCCTATTGGACCCAGGACAACGTCACACAGCTCTGAGTGATTTGTGTGCGTTCAGTAACGCTGAGCGCAACAAGACGCACACGAATCGTCAAAAGACGGCGAACCACATCGCGATGTAGTGGCAGAGCGCCGCGACCGCGGTGCAGGCATGGAAGAACTCGTGGTGGCCGAATGTCGTCGGCCACGGGTTCGGCCACTTGAGTCCGTAGAGGACGCCGCCGATGCTGTAGAGCGCGCCGCCGACGATCAACAACACCAACGCGGCGACGCCCGCACCCTGCATGATCGGGCCGATGAACCAAGCCGCGACCCAGCCCAGCAGCAGGTACAGCGGCACGCCCACCCAGCGCGGCGCCGACGGCCAGAACATCTTGAGGAATACCCCGGCGATGGCCCCGCCCCAGACGATCCAGAACAGCAACCAACCGCTGCGCTCCGGCAGGGCCAGCAAGGCGAACGGTGTGTAGCTGCCGGCGATGAACACGAAGATCATCGAGTGGTCAGCACGCTTCATCCACTTGCGCGCCGTCGCCGACACCCAGTGCACCCGGTGATAGGTGCCGCTGACCGCGAACATTGCCACGATCGTCAAGGTGTAGAGCAGGGTGGCCAGCCCGGCGCGCGTTGACTCGAGCGACCATGACACCGACACCAGCGTGGCGCCGGCGATGAAGGCCACCACCGCTGCGTATACGTGGATCCAGCCGCGCAGCCTCGGCTTGCCGAGGAACTTCTCGACGCCGTCAACGACGGCCTCGGGGAAGTCTTCGGCGTACACGCGGGGTGGCTGTTGCTGGGCCTCGTCGGCGGTCTCGATCTGGGCCATGTCACCTCCATCAATGCCATGGGGGTTTCTGATCGTCACAGTAGTCTGGATCCTCGTGGACATCATTCCCCCTCGTCTCAAGGAGCCGGTGTACCGCCTCTATGAGATGCGGCTGCGGCAGGGCCTGGCGTCCTCGAAATCTGAACTGCCCCGCCACATCGCGGTGCTGTGTGACGGTAACCGACGCTGGGCACGTGATGCCGGTCACGACGACGTCAGCTACGGCTACCGGATGGGTGCTCGCAAGATCGCCGAGATGCTGCGCTGGTGCCAGGAAACCGGCATCGAAATGGCGACGGTCTACCTGCTGTCCACCGAAAACCTGCAGCGTGAACCGGGCGAGCTGGCGTCGCTCATCGAGATCATCACCGACGTCGTCGAAGAGATCTGCGCACCCGCCAACCGGTGGAGCGTGCGCACTGTCGGCGACCTCGAGCTCATCGGCGAGGAGCCGGCACGCCGGCTGCGCGACGCCGTCGAGTCGACCCAATCGGAAGCGGCTGCCGGGTCGTTCCATGTCAACCTCGCGGTCGGCTACGGTGGGCGCCAGGAAATCGTCGACGCGGTACGGGCGCTGCTCGGCAAGCAACTGGCCGACGGCGCAAACGGCGACCAGCTGATCGAGGCCATCAGCATCGACGCGATCTCCGAAAACCTCTACACCTCCGGGCAACCCGACCCCGACCTGGTGATCCGCACATCGGGGGAGCAGCGGCTGTCCGGATTCCTGCTGTGGCAGAGCGCCTACTCGGAGATGTGGTTCACGGAGGCCTACTGGCCGGAGTTCCGACGGGTGGACTTCCTGCGGGCGCTGCGCGATTACACTGCGCGCCATCGCCGCTACGGCATGTAGTGCGACACTTGAGTCATGGCTGCACTGTCAGCAGTGGTCTTCACGCTGAGCTGGTGGTTGGGCCTCTATCTGCTGGCCCGCGATCCCCGTAAACCCGTCCTGGTGCTGGCCGCGACCGGCCTGACGAGTTTCGCGTCGGTGGTGGCGCTCGACGCCGTGCGCGTGGTGAGCGGATCGGGCGTGCTCTCGAGCGTCGAGGTCTACCTGGTCACCGTGCCCGGCATCGCCTGGTTCGCGGTGCTGCTCGAGATGTCGCGGCCGAGCGACACCTGGCGCAGCCGGGCCGGGGAGATCGCGCTGGTGGCCGGCGTCGCAGCGGCCGCGCTTTTCGGCGCGGTCACCGCCGGCAATGTCGAGGGCCCGGTGCGGCTCGGCCACTGGGTGATGTTCGCCGCGATCTCGCTGGCCACGCTGGGCGCGATGCTCAGAGCGGTGTTCGGCCTGTGGCAGCCGAGACCGGTTGTGGGTTACATCGTGGTCGCGACGCTGTTCTTCGCGCTGGGTAACGCAATCCTCGTCATTCCGCTCGGTCTGGTCCCCAGCTGGCTTGCGTTGGCGTCCACTGGATTCGACGTGGCGCTACTCGGTATGGCGGTTGCGATCTGGGACGCCTTCGACGAGGGCCAGGCGCTGCGGGCCGACATGCTGCGCTCCTTCGCGGCGACGGCTGTGGTGGCGCTGCTGTTCGGCGGCCAGCTGTTGATCGGCTTGGCCGTGTCGGGTCTCCAGACGGCGCTGACGGTGCTGCTGTTCACCAGCCTGGGCATCGCGATCGCGATCAACGTGCTTGCCGACCCGCTGGCCGGGCTGCTCGACCGGCTCGCCTTCTCCCGCTCGCCCGACCTGCGGGCCGATCGCGCCGCGTTGCGGCGCACCGAAGCGGCGTTGCCGCTACGGTCGGCCAACCCGCTCGACGGTGTCGACGACGACACCTTCGTCCGGCTCACCCGCCGCGCACTCGGCCACTACGGCGACCTTTCCAAGCTCATCGCCAGCCCGCTGACCGCGCTGCCCCTCATCGACGAGCGGCTGGCCGCCCGCGGCGCGCCCGATGCGCCGCTGGAGCGGGCCAACGAACTCAAGGCTCTGCTCGCTGACCGCATCGCCGCCCTCAAGCCGCGCGACGGCGGCGACTTCGGCACCACCGAACAGTGGCGCCACTACAACTCGCTGTACTTTCCATACGTCGTCGGGGTGCGCGCGTACGCGCAGAACGCCACCGCAGCCGGACTGGACCCCATCGCCCGGCACGCCTGGCAGTGGTTCGTCACCGAGGTGCCGCAACGGTCGCTGCACAATTGGCAGAACGCGGCGGCCCGGCTGATCGCCGCCGATCTGCGCGGCAACCTGGTGTCCGCCCAAGACTGAAAACGCTTTGACCTGCAGCTGGCAGTAGCTGGCAGCGTCTGGCGTCGATCTGGCAGTGGCTTGAAGAGCAGCCTCAGTGTCATGACCGCACTCAACACCCGCCCGGTCCGGGAAAGCACCGACTCACTACTGCGCTTCGCCCTTCGCGCCGACGCCACCCTGTGCGCCGGCCTCGGGTTGCTCGTCGCGATGGCAGCCGACCCGCTGTCGCGGCTGTCCGGTCTGTCGGCTACGTCGGAGTGGATCGGTGGGGCCGCCTTGGTGATCTACGGCGCCGCTCTATACATGGCCGCCGGTTTACCCGACGTCCGACGCGTCGGCGTCGGTGTGCTCGCCGGAAACGTCGCCTTCGCGATCCTCGTCACCGTCGTGCTCGTCGGCGGCTGGCTGCCGCTGACCGAATTCGGCGTGATCGCGACGGCAACGTTCACCGTCGTCACGCTTGCCTTCGCCTATGCCCAGTACCTCGGAGTGCGCCGTCTCGCGTGACTCCCTCATGACTGGGTCCGGAGCCGCCGTCGTCAGAGGTTGCGGCGTCGGCTCCGGAACCGGTAACCACCCACTGAGAAAGGAAAACCATGTCCGCCATCACAATTGACCGCACCGGTACCCGCGACGGCTTGCTGCGTTTGGCCATGCGCGCCGACGCCGTCATCACCGGCGTGGCCGGCCTCGCCGGCATCCCAGTCGCCGGCTGGCTTGCGCAGCTGTCTGGTACGTCGACCACATTCGAGTACGGCATGGCCGCGTTCTACATCGCATACGGTGTCGTCGTATTCGGGCTTGCCGCGTTGCCGTCGGTGCGCCGCGCAGGCATGGGCGTCATCATCGCGAACCTGCTCTACACGGTCGCGGCGGTCGTTCTCGTCGTGGCAGATGTCTTCCCGTTGACCGCCGCCGGCGTGGTCCTCAACTTGGCGGCCGGCGTGTACACGCTGGTCTTCGCCGAGCTGCAATACCAGGGCTGGCGCCGCGCCAAGGCCTGACGAGCAGACGCGAAAGTCCCCGACACGCCGCATGTTTGGGACTTTTGCGTCTTCTCGCGCTACAACTTGCGCAGTCGCAGCCGGTTGATGGAGTGGTCGGCGTCCTTGCGCAACACCAGCGTCGCACGCGGCCGCGTCGGCAGGATGTTCTCAATCAGGTTGGGGCGGTTGATCGAATGCCAGATATCGCGGGCCGCAAAGACCGCGGCGTCATCGGTCAGCGTGGCGTAGTGGTGGAAGTGCGATGCGGGATCGGCGAACGCAGTGGTCCGCAGGCCGAGGAACCGGTTGACGTACCACTGCTCGATGTCCTCGATGCGGGCGTCGACATAGACGGAGAAGTCGAACAGGTCCGACACCATCAACGCAGGACCCGTCTGCAACACGTTGAGGCCCTCGAGGATCAGGATGTCGGGATGCTTGATGATCTGCATTTCGCCCGGCACGATGTCGTACAGCAGATGCGAGTAGACCGGCGCGCAGACCTTGTCGGCGCCTGACTTCACGGCAGTGACGAACCGCATCAGCGCGCGCCGGTCGTAGCTCTCCGGAAAGCCCTTGCGGTGCATGAGGTTTCGACGGGTCAACTCGGCGTTCGGGTAGAGGAAGCCGTCGGTAGTGACCAGATCGACCTGCGGATGATTTCCAAAGCGGGCCAGAAGCGCCTGCAGCACACGGGCGGTGGTGGACTTGCCGACGGCGACGCTTCCGGCGACCCCGATGACGAACGGCACCGGCCGGTCCGGATTCTGCTGTGGCTCACCGAGGAACTCCG
>JAJKIB010000314.1 GCA_021154745.1 Mycobacterium sp. | reverse complement strand
TCTGGAATTGATCCGTCATGGTGTCGACCCCGTCCAGCGCGTCGAAGGTCGACCGCAGAGACAAACAGATCGGGATGTTGTAGCAGTGCGGCTCCCAGTACAGATAGTTCCGGATCGGACGGAAGAAGTCATCGAAATCCGATATGTGGTCGCGTAATTCGGCGATGTCGACAGCCATCGCGTTCGTCTTGCCCACCATGCTGTGCGTCGTCGCGCTCATCTGCTCCATCAGCGCGATCATCCGGTCCATGGTGTCGATGCTCTTCTGCATGTCGTCGGCTTGCACCAGCATGTTGTCCATAACCCGTTGCATGTACGAGCGGTTCATCTCCTGAAAGGTGCCGCTCATGCTGAGCTGAGCCGGAATGGTGCTGAACTTGAGGGGCTTACCTTCGGGGCGGGTGATCGACTGCACCCTTCCGATGCCGGGCACCTTGGTCACGGCCTTGGTGATCCGCTCGATCACCAGGAAGTCCGCCGAATTGCGCAGGTCCCGATCTGTTTCTACGAGCAGCAGTTCGGGATTCATCCGGGAGACGGGGAAATGTCGTTCGGCCGCGGCGAATCCCTCGTTTGCCGGCAGGTCGGCCGGTAGGTACTTTCGGTCGTTGTAGCTCGGCTGGTAGCCCGGCAGGGTAAGCAGGCCGACCAAGGCGAGAATGATCGTCATGAGCAAGATCCAGGCCGGCCATCGGACGACGGCGGCGCCTAAGCGCCGCCAAAAGCGAATCCGCATGGCGCGCTTGGGCTCTAAGAGTCCGAAGCGGCTCGCGACCGTGATTATCGCGGGCCCCAGAGTCAGCGCTCCAAGCACTGCGACGACCATTCCGACCGCGAGCGGGATGCCCAGCGTCTGAAAGTAGGGCAATCGGGTGAACGAAAGGCAGAATGTCGCCCCGGCGATCGTCATGCCTGAACCCAGCACGACGTGGGCGGTGCCGTGAAACATCGTGTAATAAGCCGACTCTCGGTCTTCGCCGACCGTGCGGGCCTCCTGGTAGCGCCCGATCAGGAAATCGCATAGTCCGTCGTCGCGGCGATTGCGAGGGTTACCAAGAGCTGCGTCGCGAACGTCGACAACCCGATCAGGTCGTGGTAGCCGAGGAACGCCACCACACCACGGGTCACCAACAGCCCCAGCACCAGCATTGTCAACACGAGTAGGACTCTGACAATCGACCGATAGAAGAACAACAACATCAGGATGATGACGCCGACCGTCACCAGTTCGATAATTCTGACGCTGGCGTCGCCGGCTTCCTGTTGGTCAGCCTGGAGTGCCGGCCCTCCGGTCACGAAGACCTTGACCCCCGGCGGCGGAGACAATCCCGCGACGATGTGCTTAACCGCGGCGACTGACTCGTTGCCGAGAGTTTCACCCATATTGCCCGCGAGATACACCTGCACGTATGCGGCTAGGCCGTCCTCGCTCTGCGCTCCGGCCCTCGTCAGCGGGTCGCCCCAGAAGTCCTGAATGTGTTGGACGTGCCTGGAATCGGCCCTGAGCTTGGCAATCATGTCGTCGTAGAACGAGTGCGCGTCCGCGCCGAGGGGCCGGCCACCCTCCAGGACGATCATGGCTGAGCTATCGGAATCGAATTCCTCGAAAACCTTGCCGACGCGCATCATCGCGGCAACAGACGGTGCCTCTTTGGGCGACATCGACACCGAACGCATCTGGCCGACGACTTCGAGCTGCGGCACCGTCACGGTCAGGACCGCGATGAGCGCTATTCAGCCGACGATGATCGGGACCGCCAGTCGGCGGATCCACCTGGCCACACGGAGTCTTCGCGGCTGCTCGGTGGCGATGACGGGGTCGATCGTCGGGGCGCTCATCCGATCCTCGCCCGCCCAACGGACCAACTGGGCATTCCGGCGGTACTCCTCCTTGCGGCGTCGTATTGGACACAGTGATACCAGGATCGACCCCTCAATAGGCGTGTACAGAAACGTCACGCCCTGAAAGGCGGGCCTGCCCGCGCGAAACTAACTGCTCAGCGGGTCGATGAAGCCGCATACTGCCGACATGCGTTGCGACGCCCCGACCGCCCGCGCGATGTCGAGCGTTGGCGCCGTGCTCCTCGTGGTTGGGCTCATCGGATGCAACCGGGGACCGCAGGTGACGACCTCGATCGAGTTCGACGGGAACAGTCGCAGCATCGCGATCAATGACGTGGTCTGTACTAAGCAACTCAATGGCGGCCTGGTGATCGTCGTGAACGACGGGGCGAAACGGACGGTTCGGGTCCAGCTCACGCAGCAGGGCCGCCTTGTCGTTCAGAAGGCGGGGCTGCGCTATGACGACATGGCCGGTTTCGTCGCCGACCCTCGAGAGGTCACGGCGACCAAGGTCGATGACACCTTCAACTTCAACGGGCGCATGCCACCGAATCCGGGCGAGTCGCAGTGGCACACCTTCAAGATCGAGACAACTTGCCCCGGATACAAAGATGCGCTGCCGTCGACGTTCAACCCCCCGCCAGGAGCGCCCTGAACCTGGATATCAATTCCCGAGGGCCGCAACCGCCATGTCGTAGATCGGTTTCGGCGCCTTCGACGGGGAGCCGGCGTCGAATGGCGGATGCGGGTCGTACTCGATGGCGAGCTGAATGGTTTGGGCCACTTCGGGTCCGGCGATGTCCGCGGCGAGGGTGAGGGCAAGGTCTATGCCGGCGGAGACGCCAGCACCAGTCACGATGCGCCCCGAGGTGACCACTCGTTGTTCGGTAGGTTGGGCGCCGTAGGAGGCCAGCGCGTCGTAGGCGCTCCAGTGGGTGGTGGCGGGTAGTCCCTTGAGCAGCCCCGCGGCGCCGAGCAGGAGCGCGCCGGTGCATACCGAGGTTGTCCAATCCGTGTGGGGGTGTGCCTGCCGGATCCAATCCACGATCGGGTGCCCGTCTGCGGCGTACTGCCTGGCGATAGGGCCGCCGGGCACGAGCAGCACGTCCGGGCGTGGCACATCAGCGAACGTGGTGTCGATGCGCAGGTGCACCAGGCCGTTGTGGTCGTCGACCAGACCTGTGTCCTCGGCGCAGAGGACGACTTCCGCGTCGGGCAGGTAGGTGAGTACCTCGTAGGGGCCGATTGCGTCTAGGGCGGTGAATCCGTGGTAGAGGCCGATGGCGATGATCATGACTTGCGTTCGCTCCAGAGTTTGTAGACGTCGATGATGTCGTCGCGAGGCTCGTATCTCATTGGCAGACGCCGCTCCTGCCACGGCTTCCCGAATTCACCGTAGAACTCGCTCGGCTCGAAATACTTTGGCTTGGCGTCCGCGTAGTACGGGGCGTATGCATCCCGCGTGCTCAGAAAGATGACCTCGTCGGGTGCGGCGTGATACAGCGCGCCCAGACACATTGGGCACGGATGAGCGCCAAGGTAGACCGTGGCTCCGGTCAGTTGCTCCGCGCCCAACTTCGTGCACGCCTCACGGATAGCCAGGATCTCCCCATGAGCGGTCGGGTCATGAGTCTCAGGGACGCGGTTCGTACTCTCGGCGATGATCTCACCGTCCTTGACGATGACGGTCGCGAACGGCAGCCCGCCGGCGGCAACCTTTTCGCGCATCAAGTCGATGGTGTGCTGGGCGAAATCCATGGGCGTCCTCCAATTGGTACAGGCGTCAGGCCTTTTCGTGGTCAGAGAGCCGGATGGACGTCTTCCATCCGGGCCGGACCAGTTCCCTTGGTGGCATCCGTCTTCCAGGGCCAGTCGTTGGAACGGAACGGCGCAAGGGTCGGCAGCGTCGCCTCCTTGCCTCGTTTGGCCATCTCGCATTCGATGGCCGCCCGTCCGCCGCCGCCGAGGAGCTCGACGTCCATCAGGAAGTAGTCCCGGAAGAAGACCATGCCAAGGGCGCGGTCAGCGACAATGCGCCCGAGCACATCGAGCATCTTTTCGGGGGTTGTCTCGAACTCCGGTGTCTCGACAAGCAATAACCGGTCGCCCATAGTCTCCGTGCCCATGAACTGGACGAGCACGCTGTAGAGGATGTTGTTCTGCCGCGCGACGTACAGCGAGTTGCTGACCGCATAAATGTGATCCCAGTCCTCGCCAAGCTGCTGCTTCCAGCCCTCGATCACCTTCATCCAGTGGCCCACCTGGACACCCGAGCCAATCCCAATCGTCTTGATCGAATGCGGCACGGTGTCACGGATGAACTTCTCGACGTCGTTGTAGCTATAGCCGCCTTTCGCGATGCACTCGTCCATGAACGCCAGATTGTGTTCCAAAATGGTGTGGAGAACGGAGCGGTCTTCGTCTGAGATATCAAGGGCGTCAAGGCTCTTGAGGGCAGTCTGATTTTGTGCCCGATACATCTCGAGCGGGGGGTGCCACAATTGATTCGTATATGCATCGGAAACGTATGGTGAGACGACCTCATAGATGGCCATCGTGCTGTGACCCACCGACTTGGCGAGCTGATACAAGATCGGCACCGGCGGCGCGACTTCAGGGTCCTGCCCCGGCCGATAGAGGATCATCTGCCCGCCTTGCCCGGTGAATAGGGCGAGGATGATCGGCACCCGCTCGCGCATGTTCTGCTTGAACTTCGCCAACGATGTTTCGTAAAGCGACAACATCGACTCGTTCAGCGCGAGGACCGCGCGCTCCGCAACGACGCGTGCGCTCACCGGCTGATCGTCGTCGAGGATCAGATTCATGAATTCCGGGATTCCATTCCCGGTCGTCTCGGCCATATCTCACGCTGTCTCTTCGAGTTTGAAATTCTGTAAGAGGATCGGCCCGCAGGGAAGGTTGAACCGCGCGGTCATCGCTCTCAGCTCGCCGGCCGACGACGGCTGCGGTAGAGGTCAACATCTATGTGACCGCTTCACGCTGAGCCGAACTGTGAACTAGTAAGCAAAATTGACTGTAGACAACCGATGCGGTTTTACGAGGTCATTGAGCAAACTGATAACTTCGCTCTGCACCCGGCGATTTCACTGGTTACGTTAAGGACGCCCGAGCTTCTCTCGGACCCGGTCGACGAGGAAGCGGCCGGTGGACACCGGCCGGAACGCGCGAGCGGCTTCCGTTAGCGCGTCGCGGGATCGAGTGCTCAACTCGATGTCGGCCGCCGCGACATTGAAATCGAGCTGTTCAACGCTGGACGCTCCGGGAATCGCGACCACGTTCGGCAGGCTGATCAGCCACGCCAGCGCGACCTGCGCCGGCTTGGCGCCGACCTCCGCCGCGACGTCGCGTAGCGTCTGCAGCAGCGGTTCGACCCGCCGAAGATTCTCGGTGCCGAACAACTGATTCGCCGCCCGCACGCCACCGGGCCGGTTGTGGAGGCCGTACTTGCCGCCCAGCAGTCCCTGCGCAAGCGGGCTGTAGGCGATCACGATGCGATTCTCGCGCTCGGCGAACGGCACAAGGTCCTCCAGCGGAGCGGGGCGGGCGAGGGAGAACTGCACCTGGTTGCTGATCACCGGTCGCCCGAGCGCAGCGTCGGCCTTGCGCCATCGCGCGAGCGAATAATTCGAGACGCCGGCCGCCCCGATGTCGCCGCTGTCGAGCAGGCTGCGCATCCCCGGCATGATCACCGAGTCGGGGACCACGGGATTGGGCTGGTGGATCTGGTAGAGCGGAATGCGGTCGACCTGCAACCGGCGCGCACTGGCATGCTCGCGCTGTTTGATCACCGGGGGAAAGGGCGCGATCGGAAAGATCTTGCTGGCCAACGCAACTGCGGAACGCTTGTCGCCGAGTGCCTCGCCGAGGATGCGCTCACTCTTGCCCAGCGCGTATACCTCGGCAGTATCAAACAGCGTGACACCCAAGGCCAGGGCGCGCTGCACGATGTCGCGGGCGGCACCCGAGGCGTAGCTGTCGCCGTAGCCCCACTCGCGTGAGCCGAACTGCCAGGTGCCCACACCGATCCGACTGACTCTTCCGACGCCGTCGACGTCCAGATACTTCATTCGCCCACCGTACTGCCCCCCAGATTCGAGTAGTCGACTACTCGTGCCCATCTCGCTCATCGCCGACATGCTCATAGAGCAGGCCGCGAGCGGCGAACGAGGGGGACGCCGCTCGCGGCCAATCACTACTGCGACGCCGCAAGTTTGACCACCTTGTGGTTGCCACCGTCGATGACGTAGACGTTGCGCACGGTATCCACCGTCACGCGGATGGGATTGTCGAAGCCGTTGAACGGCAGCACCGTTGGCGTACTCGAGCCGACCGCCAGCTTCAGCACCCGATTATGGTTGGCATCAACTACATAAACGCTTCCCGCGCTGTCCGCCGCCACATCGGCGACGCCGGCGAGGTGGTCGAACGGCATCACTGTCGGCGTGTCCGAACCGGTCGCCAACTTGAGCACGCGGTCTATGTTGATGTCGCCGGCGTAGATGTTGCCTGGAATGTCCACCGCGATCCCGCCGAGGCCGTCGATGTAGGTAAACGGCAGCACCGTTGGGGCGTCTGCGCCGGCCGACTTCACGACATGGACAGGCAGGCAGCACCCCCCTCCAGGGTCCAGGCCACCGCCGTCGACGCCGTAGGCATTGCCGGCAGCATCCATGGCGAGAACATCACCGCGCATGCCGAGGTTGGGCAACGGCAGCTCGGCGGCGACTTGCCCTATCGCCTGCACCACTTCAGCCCAGCGCAGCGCTCGTCGGGCAGACCCGCTGACACCGTGATCCAAAACGGGCTGACTGATCCGCCTGGCTGGCAAATAATGGTGTTAC
>JAJKIB010000313.1 GCA_021154745.1 Mycobacterium sp. | reverse complement strand
GCGTCGTTCACGCGACCGTTCGTTGCCGAGATCACGATCCTGCAGCGGGAGCGCAACCCCGATACACCAACGGTGCTGTGGACGATCGGCGGCCTGGTGGTCCTGTTCTGCACGCTGGTCCTCATCGGCGGCCTCAGTTGGGGCGCCGGGCGGATCAACCGGAGTGAGGCCGCGGGCAGCAGGACCGAACTCCAGCCCACGGCGCAGGCGTGATGGGACAGCCCCACGTCGAGATAGTGGCCCACCACGGGCTGCTACTGGCGATCCCTGCATTCGCCCCGGCGATAGCTGTTGCGGGCGTGGTGATCTACATCGCGATGCGTGACCGCCGAAAACCGGACACAACTCACAGTGAGAACTCAGACGGGTCAGGCCAAGATGGTTCACCGTGACAAAAACAAAGACCCTCATGGTGTTGGCCGCTGCCGCAGTGCTCGCCGCGGGATGTGGCGGATCCGACGGTGGCGGAACCGCGACATCGAGTAGTCAACCGTCAACCGTCAGCCCGTCGGACATGTCGAACGACCAGGCGCCGCCGTCGCGGCTCGTCATCGACGTCACGATCAAGGGCGGCAACGTGACCCCCAGCAACGAGCAGCTGCAGGCGGCCGCCAACGAGCAGATCATCATCAAGGTCAGCAGCGACGTCGACGACGAGCTGCACGTGCACTCGACACCGGACCACACGTTCAAGGTGGAGCCGAAGTCCGGGCAGTCGTTCCAGTTCACCGTCGGTGTGCCGGGCAAGGTAGACGTCGAATTGCACAAGGCGAACAAGATCATCGCGACGATCGCTGTGCAGTGACGCCGGATCGGTCCGTAGCCGTACTGGCCCATGGCCTTGGTGGCTCGACCGATCTGCCGATCCCGCTCAGCTATGCGCTCATCGGCGCGGCGTGGGCGTTGACGTTCACGTTCGCGGTCGTCGCGCTCGCGTGGCGGCGGCCGCGATTCGACCCGGACAAACCGGGGCGTCCGCTGCCAGGCTTGGTGACAACACTGGTCGACGCGACCGCGACCCGCTGGACCGTCGCGATCGCGGCGCTGTTGTTGGCGGTGTGGGTGGCGATCGCCGCGTTCGTCGGCCCGCAGGATGCCGACAATCCGCTGCCCGGCGTTTTCTACGTGTTGTTGTGGGTCGGGCTGGTAGCCGTGTCGCTGGCCGTCGGGCCGGTGTGGCGCGCGATCTCACCCGTGCGCACCGTGCACCGACTCCTGGGCAGGCGGTCGCTGGGATTGCGCTATCCGGAAAGGGCGGGTTACTGGCCTGGGGCCGTTGGACTGTTCGCCTTCGTGTGGCTCGAGCTCGCCAGCCCAGACCCGGGATCCCTTGGCGCGATCAAGCTTTGGCTGCTCGTTTATCTCGCGGTCACATTGACCGGCGCCTTGTGCTGCGGTGAACGTTGGTGCGCCCGCGCCGATCCGTTCGAGGTGTACAGCATGGTGGCGTCCCGGCTATCGGCCCTGCGCCGCAACCGCGATGGCCGCATCGTGATTGGCAACCCGTTCGATCACCTGCCGTCGCTGCCGGTGCGCGCCGGCAGCGTCGCGGTGCTGGCGGTACTTCTGGGATCGACTGCGTTCGACAGCTTCTCGGCGCGGCCACAGTGGCGCGGCTTCGTCGACGACCACACGCACTCGGCCGCGACGGCGACGCTGCTGCGGACCGCAGGGCTGCTGGTGTTCGCCGGGGTGGTCGCGGGCACGTTCTGGCTCGCGGCGCGCACCACCGGCGGTGTCGACCGGCAGCGTCGCCGCGAATTGCCCGGCCTGATGGCGCATTCGCTGATCCCGATCGTGATCGGCTACGTGTTCGCCCACTACCTGACGTATCTCGTCGAACGCGGACAGCAGACGATCTTCCTGCTGTTCGGCCTCGGTGACGCCCAGGTGCACTACGTGCTGTCCATGCATCCGTCGGCGTTGGCCAGCATCAAGGTTGGGTGTGTGGTGGCCGGACACATCGCAGCTGTGGTCGCGGCACATGACAGAGCGTTGCGGCTGCTGCCCGCTGGTCATCAGCTGACCGGGCAGCTGGCGATGATGCTGGTGATGGTCGGCTACACGTTTACCGGGCTCTATCTGTTGTTCGGGGGATAGCCGCCGATTTTTTGACGGTAGGGTTAGCACGTGCCGGGCAGTGACTTCCTGGAGCAGGCGTTGGCCGGTGGTTCGCCGCAACGCGTGGGCTGGTTCCGCTTCTACTTCGCCGATGAGCGCTGGGAGTGGTCGGAGCAGGTGCAGCTGATGCACGGCTACGAACCGGGGACGGTGACACCGACGACCGAGTTGGTGTTGTCGCACAAGCATCCCGACGACTACCAGCAGGTCGCGGCCACGCTCGACGAGATGCGCCGAAGTCACCGGACGTTCTCCACCCGGCATCGGATCATCGACACGAAGGGCGGGGTGCATTCGGTCGTGGTCATCGGCGATCAGCTGTATGACGAGCGCGGCGAACTGGTCGGCACGCACGGCTTCTACGTGGACGTGACGCCATCGGATGAGTTCACCGAGGAGCTGGTGTCCGCAGCCGTCGCGGAAATCGCCGAGAACCGCGCTGCCATCGAGCAGGCCAAAGGCATGATCATGTTGATCTACCGGGTCAGCGCCGACGCCGCATTCGAGCTGTTGAAGTGGCGCTCGCAGGAGACCAACATCAAGCTGCGCATCCTGGCCGAGCAGGTGCTGGCCGACTTCGCGGGGCTGGCCTACGAGGAGACGCTGCCCCCGCGGGCGACCTTCGACCACCTACTGCTGACCGCCCATCAACGGGTCGACGCGGCAGGACCCGGCTCCTAACGTTAGAGGCATGCGGGCGCTCATCATCGTCGACGTTCAGAACGACTTCTGTGAGGGCGGGTCCCTGGGGATTACCGGTGGCTCCGCAGTGGTCCGCGAAATCAATGAGTATGTCGCGGCCCATCGCGATTACGCCCACGTGGTCGCCACCAAGGACTACCACATCGATCCGGGCGAACATTTCTCCGAAGACCCCGACTACCGGGTGTCATGGCCGCGGCACTGCGAGGTCGGCACCTTGGGTGTCGATTTTCACCCGGATTTCGACGACAGCGCCGTCGAAGCGGTGTTCATGAAGGGCCACTACTCCGCCGCCTACAGCGCGTTCGAAGCCGTCGACGACACCGGCAAGCCGTTGCCCGACTGGCTGCGGCAGCGCGGCGTGGACGAGATCGACATCGCCGGATTAGCCACCGACTATTGCGTGCAGGCGACCGCCACCGACGCCGTCAACGCCGGTTTTTCAGCACGGGTCCTGCTGGACTTGACCGCCGGCGTCGCGCCGGAAACTACCGCCAAAGCCGTCGAGGACATGCGCGCGGCCGGCGTCGACCTTGTCTAGGCGACCGAATCACGCAGTGCGACCAGACGATTCACTGACGTGACCAGACGGGAGCACTTGGTTCCCTTCTGGCTGACTGGTGTTCCTAGGTACCCCAGACCAGGCGGTCCTGCACCGCGTCGTTGTAGACGACGCTGGTGGGTTGTGCCCCGGTCACATCGAAGTAGACCTTCCCGGAGGACTCTGCGCCCTGTGGCAGCGGCGTTCCGCTAACGCCCTCTGGTGCCAAAGCCTGGTAGAGCGCCCGATAATTCTGGCCGTTGTCGGCCCGAGCGTTGAAGAACGGGATTGCCGGCGTCACAGTGCCTTGCACTGCATCCACGGTGGTGGTGGTCTCCCACAGCGTTCCGGCCACCGGGAAGTTGACCACGTCGTCGCGCGGCCGAAGGTTGCTAGACCGTATAGGCGGTGACCATCGGGCCGGCATTGAGACTCTGGGTGGCGCCGAATTGCGCGATAGCGGGCGCGGCCGATGCGGTTGTTGCTCCGCCGATCGCGACGACTCCGGCGATGGCCGCTGGTGCGAGAGTCCTGGTTGTCTTCGTGTTGATTCGCATATTTGTTCCCCGCAACATTTCGAGTGGGCTGCATCTTGCATGTGAGCGCGCGTGAAAACAGGACGCGGTCAGTAGGTTATCGCCAAATTCGTAGCTCCTAAAACTTCTTCTCGAGAGCTATCACGACCCCACCGAATGCGCCATTTCAAGTGCGCTCCTTCGGTTTTCGGTGATCCGCAGCGTGAGCAGGCCGAAGATCGCCACACAGAGCAGCGGGCTGCCGAACAGCACGGTTGCTATGACAACGTCCGCAGCCGTTCCGGCCAACGCCGTCGCAAACGTATAGACGACTACTATCAAGGCGACCGCGCAGCTGATTGCGGTAACCACCGCGGCGATTGCCAGGCTTCGCAAAGTGCCGTAATACGGAAGGCCCGTGATCGCCAATAGCGCAAAGGTGGGCAGCCCGAAAACCGCCGCCGCCAGCCACATTCCGTCAAACGTACCGAGCTGACGGGCGGCGGGCATGACCAAGAAGGCCGCAAGTGCAGCCGCCAGCAGTATGCCGCCGATCGCCAATGCCCGTTTGTTGCTTTCTGCCATATCTTTTGGGTGCCCGGGTCGGCGAAACGCGAAACTCGGGATTCTCAGCCACCAGACTCCGCTGTCGGGTCGCGCGGAGCGCCGGAACAACTGGGCTGTCAATGCGGCCGTAGCCGTCGGCCAGCTCGTCGCGCCTCCCGTCGCCGATCGCGTTGCGTTGCTGTGGCCGGTTGAGCGTGATGGTGGCCACACCGCGGGCGAGGGCGACCAACAAGGTGCGATGAGCGGGCATCGAACGACACCGTATCGTCGCCGAGGTGAACGATGGCGCGCTGTCGGAAATCTGGCCGGGCAAGGCGTACCCACTGGGCGCCACCTACGACGGCTCGGGAACCAATTTTGCGGTGTTCAGCGAGGCCGCCGAGAAGGTCGAGTTGTGCCTGTTCGACAACGGCACCGAGACGCGGGTGACCCTGCCAGAGGTCGACGGCTTCGTCTGGCACGGCTTCATCCCCAACATCGAGCCGGGCCAGCGCTACGGCTACCGGGTGTACGGTCCCTACGATCCGGCCGCGGGACAGCGGTGCAACCCGAACAAGTTGCTGATCGACCCGTACGCCAAAGCGATCGACGGCACCTTCGAGTGGAACCAGTCGCTGTTCGGCTACAACTTCGGCGACCCCGACAGTCGCAACGACGACGACTCGGCGGCCAGCATGCCCAAGTCGGTGGTGATCAACCCATTCTTCGACTGGGGGGTGGATCGCCCGCCCGGCCACGAGTACGCCGACACCGTCATCTACGAGGCGCACGTCAAGGGCCTGACCCAGACGCACCCGGACATTCCCGAACAGGCCCGCGGCACCTACTCGGGTGTCGCTCACCCGGTCATCATCGAGCACCTGAAGTCGTTGGGCGTCAACGCGATCGAATTGATGCCGGTGCACCACTTCGTCAACGACTCCACGCTCATCGAGAAGGGCCTGAGCAACTACTGGGGTTACAACACGATCGGGTTCCTCGCGCCGGACGCGAAGTACAGTTCCAGTCCGAACCCCGGCGGGCAGGTCCAAGAATTCAAGGCGATGGTGCGGGCGCTGCACGAGGCGGACATCGAGGTGATCCTCGACGTGGTCTACAACCACACCGCTGAGGGCAACCACCTAGGGCCGACGCTGTCGATGCGCGGCATCGACAACACCGCCTACTACCGCCTGGTCGACAACGACAAGCGGTATTACCTGGACTACACCGGCACCGGCAACAGCCTCAACGTCGGCCACCCGCATTCGCTGCAGCTGATCATGGACTCACTGCGGTACTGGGTGACCGAGATGCACGTCGACGGCTTCCGCTTCGACCTCGCAGCCACGCTGGCCCGTGAGTTCTACGACGTCGACCGGCTGTCCGCGTTCTTCGAACTCGTACAACAGGATCCGACGGTCAGCCAGGTCAAGCTGATCGCCGAGCCGTGGGACGTCGGCCCCGGCGGCTATCAGGTCGGCAACTTTCCGCCGCAGTGGACGGAGTGGAACGGCAAGTACCGCGACACCGTGCGCGACTACTGGCGCGGCGAGCCTGCCACCCTCGACGAGTTCGCGTACCGCCTGACCGGATCGGCCGACCTCTACGAGCACACGGGCCGCCGGCCCGTCGCGTCGATCAACTTCGTCACCGCCCACGACGGGTTCACCCTGCGGGATCTGGTGTCCTACAACGAGAAACACAACGATGCGAACAAGGAAGGCAACCGCGACGGCGAGAGCCACAACCGGTCGTGGAACTGCGGCGTGGAAGGGCCGACCGACGATCCCGAGATCAAGGCATTACGTTCCCGTCAGCAACGCAATTTCATTGCCACACTTCTGCTTTCACAAGGCGTTCCGATGATCGTGCACGGAGACGAGCTGGGCCGCACCCAACAGGGAAACAACAACGTGTACTGCCAGGACAACGAGCTGTCCTGGATCGACTGGGCGCAGGCAGACACCGACCTGATCGAGTTCACCCGGGCCGTGTCGGCGCTGCGCACGGCGCATCCGGTATTCCGCAGGCGGCGGTACTTCAGCGGTAAACCGGTCGGCCGTCGCGGTGACGGTGGCCAGCCCGACATCGCGTGGTTCGCACCCGACGGCTCACAGATGACGGAGGATGACTGGGAATCGAGCTTCGCCAAGTCGATCGCCGTGTACCTGAACGGTCTGGGCATACCCGATCTCGACGTGCGCGGTCAGCGCGTCACCGATGACTCGTTCGTACTGTGTTTCAACGCACACTACGAGCCGATCGAATTCAGTCTGCCGCCAAAGGAATTCGGTCCAGCGTGGGTGCCGGTGATCTACACGGCCGACACCACCACCGCGGGGGAAGCCAAGCCGCTGACCGCAGGTGCCACGGTGGCCGTCGACGCCCGGGCGGTGCTAGTGCTGCAGGCCTCTCAATAGTCCAGGGACTAGTTCACTCGACGACCGGGAACATCGGGTCGCCGTCCTCGGGGGTGTCGTCGATGTCACCTTCGTAGCGGCCGTGGTCTTCCGGGTCGATGTGGTCGATCTCGTCGTCGGGGAGCAGCTCGGTATCGTCCTCGACCGCAGCGGCTGGCTCGCCCGCCTCGGAGCGCTCCGGTTCCTCTGCGGCCAGCTTCTCGTCGAGCGATTCGCCCTCCGGCTCCTCGGCGATATGGTCGGCCGCGGCCCAGCTTTCCGGCGGGTCGACGACCTCGTCACCGTCGTCGTTGCGGACCTCGTCGGGATCGAGGGCTTCCGCCGGGCGCAGGGTGTCGTCGACTCCGCCCGTGTCGTTCGGCGAGTCGGCGAATTCCGGGTCAACGCTTTCCACGTTTGATCGGTTGCCCACTCGTCCGGTTGCTAAACGCCACCCGGCTGGCTCACTCGACGACGTCGTAGAACGAGTCCCCGTCCTCGGGGGTGCCGTCGATCTGGCCATATTCGCGGCCATGCCTGTCCGGGTCGATGTGGTCGATTTCGTCATTGCTGACCAACGTGAGCCCGCCGCCCTGGTCGGAGTCGTGGGTCTCAGCCGACGGCTCATCACCATCGTCGTTGCCCAGCTCATCCGGAATCTCCTCGCCGAGTCGCTCATCAAGTGTTTCGTTGTCCTTCGCCTCGATCCACTGCTCAGGAGGGTCGACAACCTCGTCACCGTCGTCGTTGCGGACCTCGTCGGAGTCGAGTTGCTCGGCGGGCTCTAGCGGGTTGTCGTCGAAGTCGTCACTGGCCATGCGGCCCATGTTGCCCGACACATGCCACGGATACACGACGTCGTCTACATTGACCGCGACTGGCTGCCGGTGCGCGGCTGACCAGAAGCCTTGTGCGCCACCACGCTTGCTAATCGAGATCAGCCTTCCGTACCAGGCCGTATGGTACGGTTAGGCGCTGTAGCAACCGTGGCCGCCGCCATGGCACTCGAGATTTTCAGTACATCTCGCTGACGCCGCCGGCCGGGCGGGCCGGTGTAGGAGCCGAAGAGCGGCGGCGCCCTACCTGGCGGCCACGGTTGCCAGCACCCCTCTCAGGCGTAATTATCGCTGGTGTCAGCAGGGCTGCCCGTAGATCGTCGTATGCTGCCCAACATGGTGCCGCGCGGTTCTAGCCGCCGGCTAACGGCGGACGACTGGATCGAGGCCGGATTTGCCGTGCTCGCTGACAGCGGCCCCGGCGCACTGCGGATCGACCCGCTGTGCGAGCGGCTGAACGTCACCAAGGGCAGCTTCTACTGGCACTTCACCGATATGCCCGCATACCGCAGCGCGCTGATCACGGCGTGGGCCGGTCTGCGCGACCGCAACCGTAGGCAATTCGCGGACATGCCGGACGTCGACCCGAGGGAACGCCTGACAGTGATGTTCCAGACGTGGGTGGCCCCACAGCACTGGCGGCTCGAGCGGGCGATGAGGGTATGGGCGCTCACCGACGAGGCGGTGCGGGCCAGCGTCCAGCAGAGCGACGGGCGGGTGCTGCGCGCCATCCGGCAGGCGTTCGTCGACTACGGGTTGGCGCCGGAGGAGGCCGCACTGCGGTCGTTTGTGGTCTTCGCTGCCGGCGTCGGGTTCCTGCATACGACGGGTTCGGCCCCGGCCGCTCCTCCCGATCTGCAGGACCGCTTCCTGGATTTCATGCTGCGGCCGTAGCGGGTCACGCTCTGGCCGTCGGTTCCAAACCCGTCTTCTTGTCGAGGTACTGAAGCAGGTCGTGGGCGGCGAGCTCGACGTCCTTGTGCCGCCACTCCGACGCCCGATAGACGCACGCGATCAATCCGGTGCGGTGCAGCCGCCGAAAATCGCCGTACACGAACGCGTATCGCGCCTTCGTCCGGTCCGTCGCCCCCTCCGTGAGTCCCAGATGCCATTCTGCGTATTCCTCCCAGGAATGCGATTCGCGGTAGGAGTTCTGCGCGTCGGCCCGCGGCTGCACCTCACCCCAGTCACTGTCGAGGACGTACTGACGAGCATCGATGAGGCTGCGCGCCTTGGTCACCGCGGCTTCGTTGAGCAGGTAGGAGGCCATGAACTCATTGTCCGCCCTGCAAAGCCGCCGTCGATGGCCGAGACTGATTCGCATGTTCTCACTGGCCGGTAAGTCGGTGCTGGTCACCGGCGGCAGCAAGGGAATCGGCCGCGGCATCGCCTCGGTGTTCGCCACGGCTGGCGCACACGTCGCGATCGGAGCACGCTCGCAAACCGATAACGAGTCGGCCGTCGCCATGCTCGACGGCCTCGGCGCCGGCAAGGTCATCGGTGTCTCGGTCGATGTGTCCAACCGCGATTCCTGTACCGCAATGGCCGATGCGGTCGTCGAGGCCTTCGGCGGACTGGATGTGTTGTGCGCCAACGCGGGCATCTTCCCCGACGCCCCGCTGCAGTCGATGACCCCCGAACAACTGGCCGACGTGCTGGACGTCAACGTGAAGGGCACCGTCTACAGCGTGCAGGCCTGCCTTGATGCGCTGATCGCGTCGGGCCGCGGCCGTATCGTGCTGACGTCGTCCATCACCGGCCCGATCACCGGATTTCCCGGCTGGTCGCACTACGGCGCATCCAAGGCCGCCCAGTTGGGTTTCATGCGCACGGCGGCCATCGAGCTCGCTCCGCACAAGATCACCGTCAACGCGGTGCTGCCGGGCAATATCTTCACCGAGGGGCTTGCCGATCTTGGTGAGGACTACATCGCCGGGATGGCGCGGGCGATTCCTGCGGGAGCGCTCGGCACACCGGAAGACATCGGCTACGCCGCCGCGTTTCTCGCCAGCGATGAGGCCGGCTACATCACCGGTCAGGCGATCATCATCGACGGCGGCCAGGTGCTGCCGGAGTCGCCGGACGCGGTGGCGCCCTAGATTCTTGGCCCGGCGCAGGTTGCCCTCCCGCGGGTTAAAATTAACTCTGTAACAGAGGTAATATCGGGTCATGGACACCCGCACCGATCTGATCGCCGAGCTTTTCAGCGTGGTGGGACGGTTCCGGCGACAACTCCGTAGGTCGACAGGGCACGGATTCGACGCCACCGGGCTGACGCAGTCGCAGGCAGAGATGCTGCGATTGGTCGGTCGCCAACCGGGTATCTCCGTGCGGGCAGCGGCCACCGAGTTGGGGTTGGTACCGAACACCGCCTCGACTCTGGTGTCCAAGCTCGCGGCCGACGGCCTGCTGATACGCACCGTCGACTCTGAGGACCGCAGGGTGGGCCGGCTGCGGCTGACCGAGCAAGCACAACTCATCGCCGACGAGTCGCGCGCCGCGCGCCGCGCCGCCCTGTCGGCGGTGCTCGACGAAATGGATCCAGGCCAACTCGACAGCCTGGAACGCGGACTGGAGGTACTGGCCGAGATGACCCGCATGCTGCACGAGAGGCAACCATGACTTTCTCCTATGCCAAGCCGCTTGCGATCGACTGTCAGCACCTGACCCACCGGTACGGCCAGTTCACCGCCGTCGACGACCTCACCCTGCAAGTGCGCTGCGGCGAGACGGTCGGCCTGCTCGGGCCCAACGGGGCGGGCAAGACCACGGTAGTGCGCGTGCTGACGACGCTGACGCCGGTCCAGCGTGGCGAGGTGCATGTCTTCGGTCTCGATTCGCGTCGGCACACCATGGACATCCGGCACAACATTGGCTATGTGCCGCAACAGCTTTCGATCGAATCCGCGTTGACCGGCCGGCAGAACGTCGAGCTGTTCGCACGGCTCTACGACGTGCCGCGCGGCCAGCGGTCGGATCGCGTCGACGATGCGCTGCATGCCATGCAGCTGCTCGACGTGGCCGACGGGCTGGCGGGCACCTACTCCGGCGGCATGGTGCGCAGGCTCGAGTTGGCGCAGGCGTTGGTCAACCGGCCGTCGCTGCTGATCCTCGACGAGCCGACGGTGGGCCTGGATCCCATTGCGCGCGATAGTGTCTGGGCTCAAGTGGGCCGCATGCAGCATGAGTTCGGCATGACGGTACTGCTCACCACCCACTACATGCAGGAGGCCGACGCGTTGTGCGATCGGGTGGCGCTGATGCATCACGGCCGGCTGCAGGCGGTCGGTTCGCCGGCCGAGTTGAAGCAAAGGGTGTCGCAGGACGCGACACTGGAAGACGTCTTCCGTCACTACGCCGGCTCCGATCTTGTCGAGGACACCTCGCAGACCGGATTGCGTGCGGTCCGGAACACGAGAAGGACGGCGCGCCGTGTCAGTTGAGCAGAGGATGGAAGTAGAAATCGTTCATGCGCCGCGAGGGTGGCGCCGCATTCGCGGAATGGCCATGCGGGTGGGCGCTTTCGCGGTGGTTGAGGTGCAGAAGCTGCGCCATGACCGCACCGAGCTGTTCACCCGGATGGTGCAGCCTGCGTTGTGGCTGCTGATTTTCGGCCAGACGTTCTCCCGACTACACGTCATCGACACCGGCCACGTACCGTACCTGGCGTTCCTGGCGCCGGGCATCATCGCGCAGTCGGCGCTGTTCATCTCGATCTTCTACGGCATCCAGATCATCTGGGACCGCGACGCGGGTATCCTCGCGAAGCTGATGGTGACGCCAGCGCCTGCGTCGGCGCTTATCACCGGGAAGGCGTTCGCGGCCGGCGTTCGATCGGTGGTGCAGGTGATCGGAGTGGTGGCGCTGGCATACCTGCTGGGCGTGCACATGACTGTCAACCCGCTGAGAATCCTTGGGGCGATGGGTGTTGTGGTGCTGGGCGCGGCGTTCTTCGCGTGCCTGTCGATGACGCTGGCCGGGCTGGTCCGCAACAGGGACCGGCTGATGGGCATCGGGCAGGCCATCACGATGCCGTTGTTCTTCGCGTCGAACGCGCTGTACCCGGTTGACGTGATGCCGCAGTGGCTGCGCTGGCTGTCGGCCGTCAACCCGCTCAGCTACGAGGTCAACGCGCTGCGCGGACTGCTGATCGGCACGCCGACCAACGGTGCGCTCGACATCGCCGTGCTGGTGGTCGCGGCGATCGCCGGCATCGCCATGGCGTCGGCGCTGCTGCGACGGCTGGTGCGCTGACTGCTATTTCGGTGCCGACAGGTTGTACACCGTCGCGTCGCCCACATTCGTCGACGGGAAGGTGGCCCCGACCCACTTCGCGATGTCGGTGTGACCGCGGTTTCCCCAGCCCGGCCCGTGCCCACGGGTGTTCACAACGATGTAGTAGGCCACCTTGTGCTGCGAAACGTCGTCCTTGAACTGGCTCAGTGTCGGCGCCGGATCGCTGCCCGAGAAGCCGCCGATCGCCATGACCGCTGTGCCCGTGGACAATTCGAGGCCCGCGGCGCTCGATGAGCGGCTGATCGCGGCCGACCATTCGGTGTTCGTGTCCTTCAGCATCGCATCGAGCGGTGGGTTGTCCGCACTCTGGCCGAACATCCGCATTGCGCCCTGCCGGGACGCGTCGGCCGGCCCGACGGACGGTCCGCCCCCTTCATGCGGCTGGCCGATCGTCGCGATCGCATACGCGGCAGGTCCGGCCAGTGCCGCGACCAGTCCAGCTCCCAACGCGCCCAGCGAGATCCCGCGGCGCGCCTGATACGTCCATGGAGCGACGAGGGCGATCGCCGCCACGACCGCCACCGCCAGAATAGTCCACCGCAAGCCGGGCAGCCACGTTGCGTTCCGGCCGAGGACCCACCAACCCCAGACGCCCGTGCCGCCAGCCAGCACAGCCAAACCGCTTCGGTACAACCATTTTTCGCGGAGGCTCCACAATTCGTGCATGCCGATGGCGAACATCGCCGCCACCGGCGGCCCGATCGACAGGCAGCAGTACGGGTGGATCATGCCGTGCATGAAGCTCAGCACCACACCGTCCACAACCAGCCAGCCGCCGAACAGGATCGCCGCCGCGCGCGTCAGGTCTGTCCGCGGTGCACGTCGACGCGACAGCACCACCAGAACGGTTGCCAGCAGCGCCGCGGGCACCAGCCAACCGATTTCGAAGCCGAATTCGCCACCGAACAACCGCGACCAGCCCTGCGATTGGCCGCCGAAACCGCCGAACCCGCCGTGTCCACCGGTATGCAACTGCGCACCCGCCGCCTGACCCAACAACTGATCGGGCGGACCGAAGCCCATGTGGTTGCGGCCGAGAACGCGCGCAAAACCGTTGTAGCCCAACACCAGATTCATGAAGTTGTTGTCGGTCGAGCCCGCGATGTACGGGCGCGACGACGCCGGCCACAGCATGGTCAGCACGACAAACCAGCCCGCCGAGACGATGAAGGCACCCGCGGCCACCGACACGTGCCGCAGCCGGGCCGGCAGCGTCGTCGGCGCGGCGACAAGGTAGGCGGCGGCCAGCGCAGGAGCCACCATCAGACCCTCGAGCATCTTCGCCAGGAACGCGAAACCCAGCGCTACACCGGCCCACGCCAGCCACCTCGGAGTGGCATGCTGCAACGCACGTACTGTGCTGTACGCCGCGGCGGTCATCAGCAGCACCATCACGGCGTCAGGGTTGTTGAACCGAAACATCAACGCTGCCACGGGCGTCAACGCCAGCACCGCGCCGGCGAGCAACCCAATGCGAGGACCGCTTATGCGTGTCACGGCTCCGTAAAGCAGGGCGGCGGCGGCAACCGCCATCAGCGCCTGCGGGATGAGCATGCTGGCGCTGCTGAAGCCGAATATCTGCCCGGACAACCCCATCACCCACTGCGAAACCGGTGGCTTGTCGACGGTTATGAAGTTGTGCGGGTCAAGCGAGCCGAACAGCAACGCTTCCCAGTCCGTCGAACCCGCTTGCGCCGCAGCGGCATAGAACTGGTTACCCATGCCATTGATGGTGATGTTCCACAGATAGATCACCGCGGTGGCCACCAGGAGGACGACGAGGCCCACCCGGTTCCACGTAATCGCGGTCAACCGGATGGGCCGTGTGCCGGAGGTATCGGCGGGCGGCGCCTCTGTGTCTCTCAAAAGCGGGTATGTCGTCACACCCGCCAGTGAGTCATCGCTAGGTTGCGTGAGCCTGTGAGGAACCGGCGAGATCGCTGCGGGTCGCCCGCAGCGCGTCGGCAAGCGTCCACGCCGAAATGCCCATCAGCGCGATGTCCTTGATGAGGAATCCGCCGCTCAAGGACAACAGCGGAAAGCCGCCGACGGACTCCTCGAATACGCCCGGGGTGGTGAACATGAAGCTGATCGTGGCGGCGAACAGCAGGATGGCGAGGGCGCTGCCGAGCATGGACATCTTGGGCCACCACGGCTTGACGGCGATCAAGACCGCCGCGGCGACTTCGAACACACCGAGCAGTACCGAGAACGTGTACACCGAGAAGATGTCGTACAGCCAACTCATGAACGGGCTTTCGGAGACCAGCGGCTGGATACCCTGCGCCTCGTAGTTCGTGAACTTCATCAAGCCGAACCACGCGATCACGATGACAAGGCCGTAACGAGCGGCCAAGGCGCCGACGGCATCGAAGGTGCGTTGCCTCTTGGATTCGATCTGAATTGTTGTCATATCCGGTAGTGCCGTGTGACGCGGCGACCGTTACGCCACGCTGACTCTTTCGCGTTGCATCACCTCGGCGGCCGCGCGCTCACCGGAGCGGACCGCGCCGTCGACCCATCCGCACATAACGGCCGAACTCTCGGTTCCGGCCCAGTGGATGCGACCGCATGGCTGCCGTAGCGCCGGTCCGAACTCGGTGAGCACCCCCGGCGGCGCGTGACTGAGCATCCCGCCGCCCGAATACCGTTCGGTGGTCCAGCATTGCTCGATGTAGTCCGTCGGTGAAGCGGCCTTGTCGCCGAACCGCCCGACGAGTTCGGACAGGATCGTTCGTCTGCGCTCCGCCTCATCGAGCTCACCGATTTGACGTGCGATCGGGCCTTCGACCACCACACAGAGAACGCCAGGACGCGGGGCGTTCGTGGACGCGTCGATCGTGACCGTTGCCGGCGAGCCGGGCGCAGCCGACTGCCCGGACAGGCCGTCGTTCCGCCAGAACGGCTCGTCGTACACGACGTTGATCTTGTAGATCGCTCCGCTGGGCATGCGCTGGTGCAGGAACGACCTGTCGACGGGAAGCATCGGTTCATAGCGGATGTGGCTGGCGATGGCGATCGGTACCGCAACGATTACGCGGCGGGCCCGCACGGCCATATCGTCTGAGCAAACCGTTACGCCGTCGTCGTCCTGATCAATTCGGCGTACTGGCTGTGACAGGTGCAGTGAGTCGCCGATCTCGGCCGCCATCGGTGCGTAGACCGCGCCCATGCCGCCGACGATCCGGGAGTCCTGCGAGCCGTCCTTGACACCGAGCAGAAACGACGGCCCGCCGCCCGACGCCATCTGGTAGAGCGCGAACAGCATCGACACCTCCGATGCGGCCGAGGTGTAGCAACCGGCGAGGGCGGTCTCGAGCAGATCGTGTGCGGACTTCGACGCCGTATTGCCGGCCAACCACTTCGCCAGCGTTATCTGATCCCACTTGTGGGCGTTCTTGGCTTCCCACGGTGCTTCCAGCGGGATCGACTTAGACATCTGACCCAACTCCAGGAAGACAGCGCCAAGATTGGCCACCGCCCACGGACTCATCGACAGCGGGATGGTGCCGGAGTAGTGGTGCTGCTTGCCGTCGACCACCATCATCGCTTTGCCGTCGGTGTACTGCTTATAGCTCGCCACACCGAACTCGTTCATCAGGGCCGTGATCCCGTCCTGGCCCGGCCCGACCCATGCGCCGCCGCGGTCGATCCAGACACCATCGTCCCTGACCTCGGTGAACGTTCGGCCTCCGACCCGGTCACGAGCCTCCAGCAGAGCCACCGATTCACCCGCCTGCTTCAGCCGCAACGCGGCCGTGAGCCCGGCGAATCCCGCCCCGATCACGCAGTAATTAACGTCCGTCATAATTGCCATCGTCCGCCGGCAAATCGCGTAGCGCTTAGTTTTGTTACTTTCTGCTGGCTCAACGACGTCTAAACTTCTCGGCCGGCAAGGTCGACGAAGAGCCTGGCCTAACTGACGATCCGCGCGATGGACTTCAGCGGAATCGGCAGCCAGCTCGGCCGGTGCCGCGCCTCGTAGGCGGCCTCGTAGACCGCCTTGTCTAGTTCGTAGGCCTCGAGCAGATGACCGGAGTCACGCGGGTCAGCCCCGGACACCGCCGCATATCCGTCGCAGAACGAGGCGCCGTTGCGGTCCACCCATTCGCGGGCCCGTGCCGCCAACTGGCGGTGCCGGTCTTCGGCGCCTGAGTCTGAAGCCTGCTCCATCAGCCGGTGGTATGCGGCGTACTCGAATGACCGCAGCACGCCCGCCACGTCCCGCAGCGACGAGTCGGGCCTTCGGCGTTCGTCGAGCGGCTGACCGGGCTCACCCTCGAAGTCGATCAACAGCCACCGCTCGGGAGTCCGCAGCACCTGACCGAGATGCAGGTCGCCGTGGATCCGTTGGACGGTGATGGTCTCCTCGTCCAGCTTGCGGTAGCGCTCCTCGATCAGCGGCGCGTACTCCTGCAGTTCTCGGACCGACGCTACTGCGGCCGACAGTCGCTCCAACACGGTGCCGCTCGGGAACGGGACGGTCGACGTGCCGAGCTGGTCGACGAGTGTTGCGTGCACGGACGCGACGGCCTCGCCAAGCCGATACGACTCGCCGGCGAAGTCGCCGCCCACCTCGTCGGCATAGAGGTCTCCCTCGGCGAACAAGTCGCGGGTGCTGGCCGTGGCCATGTCCCATCCCTCGGCGGAATTGGCGGCGAACTCGGTGACCATGCCGAGCGCATACGGCTCTCCACCGAGCGTTGTTTCGTAAGACCCGAGCAGCCTCGCCACATGCGGGTTGCCCGCCCGCGCCAGCACCCGGTTCAGCTCGATGTCCGGATTGATGCCCGGCGTGATCCGGCGGAACACCTTGAACACGGCCTGTTCTTCGAAGATCACGCTGGTGTTGGACTGCTCGGCACTGGACACCCGCGGCGCGGCGTCCACCGGGAGCGTGACATCGGGCTCCTCGCCGAATCTCACATCCCCGACCGTTGCCGACGAATCAATCAGGGACAGCAGGTATTTCGCGTCGGCCGGGTTGTACAGCGCGTCGTATGCGGTGCGGTCGTCGTCGGCGCCGATGGTGGCAAGCCTGCTGTATTCCTCTATCGGGCCGGTGTCCCACCGCACGATCACCTGGTACCGGTCCGCTGATCCGTCGGCGTAGGCAACGTCGAGCAGCACGAGCTCGAGGTCGTCACGCAGCGAAACCACAACGGCGGGCTGCGCGGACGACAGTTCACGGTTGCGTCCTGCGTACCAGCGTTGGTGGACGATCCACTCGTCGAACGGCAGGTTCATGACTGCTCTCCAGGCTCCTCGGGTGCCCGCAGCTGGAACCAGTAGAAGCCATGACCGGGCAAGGTCAGCAGATACGGCAGCTGGCCGATGCGAGGAAACTCTACGTATCCGGTCATCTCAACCGGTGTGTACCCGTTGTAGGCCTGCAGGTTCATCTCGATTGGCTGAGGGAACCGAGACAGGTTGTTGACACAGATGACCGTGTCCCTGCGACCGTCGTCCTCGATTTCGCGGACGTAGCCGAGCACCGACGGATTGGACCCGCCCAGTTCGCGGAACGTCCCGATGGCGAACGCGTCATGCCTGCCGCGGACGGCCAGCATGGTGCGCGTCCAGTTCAACAACGAATTCGAACTGTCGCGCTGGGCCTCGACGTTGACGGCCTGATAGCCATAGATCGCGTCCTGGTTCGGCGGCAGGTACAGCCGGCCGGGGGTTGCGGTCGAGAACCCGGCGTTGCGGTCCGGCGTCCACTGCATCGGCGTGCGCACCCCGTCGCGGTCGCCGAGCCAGATGATGTCGCCCATGCCGATCTCGTCGCCGTAATACAGCACCGGCGAGCCCGGCAGCGATAGCAGTAGTGCGGTGAACAACTCGATCTGATTGCGGTCGTTCTCCAGCAAGGGCGCCAACCGCCTGCGGATGCCGACGTTGGCCTTCATCCGCGGGTCCTTGGCGTACTCGGCGTACATGTAGTCACGCTCTTCGTCGGTGACCATCTCCAACGTCAGCTCGTCGTGGTTGCGCAGAAAGATTCCCCACTGCGCCATCTCCGGAATATCCGGGGTCTGTCCGAGGATCTCCGAGATCGGGAAGCGCGACTCGCGGCGCACCGCCATGAAGATGCGTGGCATCAGCGGGAAATGGAATGCCATGTGGCATTCGTCGCCACCGGTCTCGGGATTGCCGAAGTACTCGACGACGTCTGCCGGCCACTGGTTCGCCTCGGCCAGCAGCACCCGGCCCGGGAACTCGTCGTCGATCACCTTGCGGCAGTGCCGCAGGAACGCGTGCGTCTCGGGCAGGTTCTCGCAGTTGGTGCCTTCACGCTCGAACAGGTAGGGCACTGCGTCCAGCCGGAAGCCGTCGATGCCGAGGTCGAGCCAGAACCGCAGCACGTCGAGCATCGCATTCTGGACCGCCGGGTTGTCGTAGTTGAGATCCGGCTGGTGACTGAAGAACCGGTGCCAGTAGAACTGGCGTCGCACGGGATCGAATGTCCAGTTCGATTCTTCGGTGTCGACGAAGATGATTCGCGCGTCGCCGTACTTGTCGCTGGTGTCGCTCCACACGAAGTAGTCGCCGTACGGCCCGTCGGGATTTCGCCGCGATTCCTGGAACCACTCGTGGGAATCGGACGTGTGATTCATGACGAGATCGGTGATGACGCGGATGCCGCGACGGTGCGCGGCGTCCAACAGCTCGACGAAATCGTCGACGGTGCCGAACTCGGGCAGGACCTTGTAGAAGTCGCGGATGTCGTAGCCACCGTCGCGCAGCGGCGAGTCGTAGAACGGCGGAAGCCAAAGACAGTCGACGCCAAGCCACTTGAGGTAGTCGAGCTGTTCGGTCAGCCCGCGCAGATCACCGGAGCCATCGGAGTTGGAGTCGTAGAACGCCCGCACCAGCACCTCATAGAACACCGCACGCTTGAACCAGGTGCGGTCCTCCGGCAGCGTGCGCGCGTGCCCGAAGTCTTCTGCGGTGGGATGTTCGACCACGCCGTCCTCGACGTGGCTGCCCTCCGCCGGATCGTGTACCGCGGCTTCCCCGCTGCTGTGGTCCATCAGCCTTCAAACCTACCCAAGTCCGGAGAAATTGAACCGCCGCCACTGCGTCGGCGAGTTCGCACCGGTCGCCTGGCAACGTCGGGCCCACTACCGGTCGACGGCACCGGTTGTATACGCAATCAAGTCGGGTTAGGGTTTCGGCGTCCTAGATCCGTCAGCGTGGCGATCTGGCCATCACTGGCGCAGTTTTGTTCGACAGAAGAATCGAGTGGCCGTGGCTGATTCGACGCCTAATGATGGTGAAGCTCCCGTAATCGTTGGTATGGCCGATGCGGCGATGCACATGTACTCCGCCGCCATCGATGCGCTTCCGGACGCGCACGATTCCGAGTTCCCGCACCGCGTCGGCATCATCCTCGCCGGGCTCCGCAAACTTCAGGGCTCATTATCGGAGGCGGCGGGCCGCAGCAGGGTCACACCGTCGGTCATCGTCGCGCTCAGCGGTGTGCGGCACCGCTACGACGAGCTGATGGAGACCGCGGCGCACGGGCCGGGTGCGACGTTGGGTCAGCGGCTGTACGTCGCGCGTGGCCGCGCCAAGCTGTCGACCAAGGAGGCGGCCAACGGGGTGGGTCTGCGTAAGGACCTGATCGAGGCCGTCGAGGCGGAAGAGCCCGCCACCGAAGACGAGACCAGCCGGATCAAGGACCTGATCGCCGCACTCGGCGGCTGATGCCACTGTCGCCTTCGATGGCGTCGGTCATTCCACGAAACGCGTGGCCCCCGTGTGCCGCAGCATGTGGCCCGCACGTGCTTGCCGGTGGCCGATCAAGGTGCCGCTGACCGTCATGAGCAATAGACCCGCGACGCCCGGCAACGCGACAGCGGCAATGTCGGTCATCTTGGCGGTGCGCAGATACTGCTGATACCCCAACCGCATGGCCGGTATTTCAACCGGCCCGGCACCCGCCGCGCGCAGCGGTGGTCCAGCAGTAGGCCCAGGTCCACGTATCCCTGGCGGAGCGCCGGCGACGATGGAGCTAGGCACATGTAACTGGCCACCCGGACGCCCCCCAGCAGGTGGCGGCGCCATCAGGGCCGGCGGGGCAACCGGCGGTACAACGGGCCGCGGCGGCGCCACGGGCGGGGCCACCTGCGGCGGTGCGACGACCAGCGGAGCCCTGATGGGCTGCAGCTCACCGACCGGGTAATCAGATCCGCCCTGCGGCGAGCTGTCGATGGCCTCCACATCCGGCATCTCGCTCGGCACCTCGCTGGTGCGAAAACTCGGCGACGGCGTCGGTGCGGGACGCGGCTGCGGCTGCCCGTATGCCCGCAGTATCGAGCCCGTCGGCACGGAGATCACCACGGTGAGGAACGAAGACTGGGTGCGCGCGCCGGTTCCCGCTAGCAGTCGCGGAATAGGAATGTGGATGGCCAACCGCTGGGCCATCGCGCTTTCCTCGTCCGCACCAACCTCCTCGGAGCTGCCTTGGCTCGATGCGGCGACCTCCGCCTCCGACTCGACCCGAGTGCCGGACGGGCCAAGTTCGGCTTGTGTTCCTCGGTCCCTGCCCCCACCCGAGCTACCGGACCCGGGCCCGAACGTCACATGGGAACCACTTGGCCCGAGGTTGAACGCGCCGCTGATTCCACGCTCATCGATCGTGAGTCGGGGACCGTCGGGACTGATATCGAAGCCACCGCGGAATCCCGGTTGGCGACTGATCCGAATTCCGCCCGGTCCGACCTCGAATCCTCCGCGATCTTCGCGGGCACCGATTCGGACAACGGGGCTACTGACCGGCGTCTGATCCGTGTCGTTGCGTGGCTTGCTGTCGTTATTGTTTTCGTGGCCAATACCAAGTCCGCCAAGTCCGGAATCGGCTGACGCGATCCCGGCGCCCATCAGCAGACCTGCGGCAAGCAAGCCGGCGCATGCGAGGAAACGCACAACCGGCTGCGCCACAATGCCAACTCCCCCCAAGAAACGGTTGCTGAACAGACACCTAAGTATGTGTGATTCTGCCATATTCGCGTCAATGCGTCGCCCTATTGAAGTTTGCTACAAATTGACCCTATTCGACGCATTCGTCATTTATTGATGTGCGACCGGCAATCACGCAGGCATTCGGTATCGTGCCAACGTGGCGTCCCGTGATCACGGTGACCCGGGCGATGCCCCGTCGGTCCCTCCCCCGCTGACCGCAATCGCCAATTCCATTCGCCCCTCAGCCGCCGAGGAAGCCCGCACCATCGCCGCGTCGACCAATACGGGCACGTTGGCGACCCTGACCGCCGACGGCGATCCGTGGGCGTCGTTCGTCACCTATGGACTACTCGGCGGTGCGCCGGTGCTGTGCGTGTCCAATCTGGCCGAGCACGGCCGCAATCTCGCCGGCGACCCGCGCGCCAGCATCGCGATCGTGGCACCGCAGCGCGATGCCGATCCGCTGGCCAGCGGCCGGGTCACGCTGGCAGGCGTTGTCGAGGCCCCCACCGGCGACGAACGTGCGGTCGCCCGCGATGCGCACCTGGCCGCCGTCGCCGCGGCGAAGTACTACATCGACTACAGCGACTTCTCGCTGTGGGTACTGCGGGTGCAGCGGGTGCGCTGGGTCGGCGGATACGGGCGGATGGATTCGGCTACCGGCGAGGACTATGCCGCCGCTGAACCCGACCCGGTCTCGCCGCGGTCGGACGGAGCCATCGCTCATCTCAACGCCGACCACGCCGAGACCCTCGTCGTGATCGCCCAAGCGCTCGGCGGATATCCCGACGCCATCGCGGCCACCTGCACCGGCGCCGACCGGTACGGGCTCGACCTGCGGGTCGTCACACCGCGTGGCGTGGCCTACACCAGGATCGGTTACGCCACACCGATCAACTCCATCGACGAATTGCGTTCGGCCACGGTCGAGTTGACGCGTCGCGCGCGCCAGGCCTGAAATAGGGTCTCCTTATGTCTGTAACGGAGCGACCGGAAACCTGGCAGGCGGCCTTCGATCTGATCCGCACCCGTGGTTACGAGCATCGCGAGGAACCGTTCAAGTTGGCCAGCGGCCAGCTCAGCCACGACTACATCGACGGCAAGTTCGCCGTCGACACCGGAGAGCGGCTGACGATCGTCAGCCGGGCGGTCGCCGATCTCGCCGCCCGGCACGGGATCGAGTTCGACGCCGTCGGCGGCCTGACCATGGGCGCGGACCCGCTGGCGCACGGCGTCGCCATGGTCACCGGCAAGGCGTGGTTCTCGGTGCGCAAGGAGCAGAAGCAACGCGGCCGCGAACAGTGGATCGAAGGCACCCGAATCGAACCCGGCACACGCGTGCTGCTCGTCGACGACGTGATCAGCACCGGCGGGTCCACCGAGAAGGCGTTCGAACGCGTGACGGCGTTGGGTGCCGTCGTCACGGGAGTGATCCCGATGGTGGACCGCGGCGACGTCGCCGCCAAACGCTTCGCTGCGCGCAATGTGCCGTTCGTCGCGCTGGTCACCTACCGCGATCTCGGCATCGAACCGGTCAAAGACGTCTAGGCCCCGTCGGGGGTGGGCTCAATACACGCTCTGTGGCGCTGAAGCGTGCGGGTGACCCACGTTCGGCGTCATTCAGGGACCACTAAAACGCCGGTCGGTTCCAGCCCGACGGTCACGGGGTCACCTGGAGTGAACGCCTTGGCCTGCGAGCTGGCCATCTGCGCGCTGATCACCGCGCCGTCCGCCAGCGTGGCGTACACCCGGGAGATCGGGCCGAGGAACGCCACCGAGCTGATCGCCGACGTGCCCGCCGGGTCGGAGGCGATGGTGACCGACTCCGGTCGTACCATCGCCAGCCCAGGGCCTGTGGTGACAGACCCCTCCAGTGCCGGCACCGCGGTGCCTAGCAGTTGGGCCTGCCCACCCGAAACCTCCGCGGAGACTTTGTTGTTGAGGCCGACGAACTCTGCGACGAACGGCGTCGCGGGGTTGGCGTAGAGATCGGCCGGGGCGGCCAGCTGCTCGAGCCTGCCCTGGCTCATCACGCCGACCCGATCGGCGACGGCCAGCGCCTCCTCCTGGTCATGGGTGACGAACAGCGTCGTCGTGCCGACTTCGAGCTGGACACGGCGGATCTCGTCGCGCAGCTGGCTGCGCACCTTGGCGTCGAGGGCCGAGAGCGGCTCGTCCAGAAGCAAGACCCGCGGCTGGATCGCCAGCGCCCGCGCCAGCGCGACCCGCTGCTGCTGGCCACCGGAGAGCTCGCTGGCGTACTTGTGTTTGTGCGCCGAAAGGCCGACCAGATCCAGCATGTCGGCGGCCCGAGAAGTGCGCTCGCTCTTGGCTTTTCCGCGCATCTTCAACCCGAACGCCACGTTGTCCAGCACTGTCAGATGAGGAAACAGGCTGTAGGCCTGGAACACCATGCCCATGTCGCGCTTGTTGGCGGGCACATTGCTGACGTCCCGGCCGCCGACCGACACGGTGCCCGATGTGGCTTCGTCGAGGCCCGCAAGGATGCGCAGCGCGGTGGTCTTTCCGCAACCGGACGGGCCGAGCAGCGCGACGAGCTCGCCGGGCTCGATGTGCAGGGTGAGCCCGTCGAGCGCCTTCACATTGCCGTACACGCGGGTCAGGTCGTTGAGTTCGACGGCGACTCCAGTTGTCATGCGGCGACCCCAGGTTGGACGGCGGCCTCGACCGACTCTCGACGACGGCCGCGTGTGACGGCCGACAGGATGAGCAACAGCAGGAAGCCGAACAGCAGCACGGCAAGCGACGCGGCCACCGATGTGGGGCCGTCGCTCTTGCCGATCTGCACGATCTGCACCTGCAGAGTCTGGTAACCGCTCAGCGACGCGATCGTGTACTCGCCCAGCACCACGGCGATGGAGATGAAGGCGGCCGACAGGATACCGGACCAGATGTTGGGCACGACGACCCGCAGGATCGTCGTCGACCAGCCGGCGCCCAGCGAGCGTGCCGCCTCGGCGAGCGTCTTCAGGTCGATGGATGCGAGCGCGGCGTCGATCGCCCGGTACGCGAACGGCAACACCAGCACGACGTAGACGAACGTCAGCGTCAACGCGGATTCACCGAAGAAGTACGTCACCCACAGATACACGTTGCGAAGCCCGACCACGATCACCAGGGCCGGGATCGTGAGGGGAAGCAGGCATAGGAACTCCACCATGCCCTTGGCCCACGGCGTCCGCAGCCGCACCCAGATCATCGTCGGTACCAACACCAACAGCATCGCCACCACGGTGAAAACCGCCAGCAGCAAGGATATTACGATCGCCTGGTACAACGCATCGTCGGCGATGAGGTTCTGCCAGGCGCGCAACGTGCGGCCACCGGCAATGAGGTTGCGGGTCGAGAAGTCGGCCATCGCGTACAGCGGGAACAAGAAGAACAGCCCGAACGCCGCCCACAAGATTGCTCGAAACAGCTTGCTACCCAACTTCACCGCAGCCACCTCGCCGTGCGCTTGACGAGTGCGCTGTAGGCCACCATCACGACGGCCACGACGACGATCATCTCGAGCGCCAGCGCGTAGGCGAACCCGGACTGGCCCAGCACCACCTCGCTGGTGAGTGCCGACCGGATCAGCAGCGGTACGATCGGGCTGCCCTGGCTGACCAGCGCCGCCGCCGTCGCGTACGCAGCAAAAGCGTTGGCGAACAACAGAAGTGCCGATCCCAGGAACGCCGGAGTCAGCAGCGGGACCGCCACTTCCCGCCAGTAGCGCCACGTCGACGCCCCAAGGCTGACCGCCGCCTCGCGCCACTGATCGCGCAGTCCCTCCAGGGCCGGCACGAACACGATCACCATCAGGGGGATCTGGAAGTAGGTGTAGACCAGAATCAGTCCTGTCACGCTGTACAGCCAGCCGGAGCCGGCGAGGTTCCAGCCGAAGACCTGCTGCACCCACAGGGTCAGCACGCCGTTGAGACCGACGGTCGCCAGAAAGGCGAATGCCAGTGCGACGCCGCCGAACTGGGCCAGCACGCTGCACAACGAAATCACCGCGCGGCGCACCATCGAGGTCGGTGGGCTGCTCACGATCAGCCAGGCCAACACCGCGCCGAGTACCGCCCCGATGAGCGCCGTGCTGCCAGACAGCAGCACGCTCTTGGCCAGTGCGCTCAGCGCGGTGTCGGAGAACAGCGCCTGGATGCGCGCGAATGAGAACACTCCGTCGGCGTAGACCGAACTGACGATCACCGTCACGGTCGGAATGATCAGGAAGATCACCACGACGGCCAGGAAGGGCAGCAGCGGCAGCCCGTCCCGTAGCTTGCGAATCACGTCAGCCGATCGCCTTGGCCCAGTTGTCCGACAGATACTTGGTGGCCTTCTCGGTCTGGTCCGGGCTGGGGACGGTGACGGGGCCATCGACGACCGGGATCTTTCCTACCGCCGCCTTGTCGATCGTGCCTGCCTGCATCATCTGGTCGGCGCGCACCGGTCGGACACCGCCTGCGGCGAAGAGGTTCTGACCCTCGTCGCTGTACAGGAACTCCTGCCACAGCCGCGCCGCCGCGGGATGCGGGGCGTTCTTGTTGATGGCCTGGTAGTAGTAACCGGCGACCACAGCGTTCGGTGGCACGACGACCTGCCAGCTCGGCAGCTTCGCTGTCTCGGCGGCGTTGAGGTAGTTCCAGTCGATCACCACCGGCGTCTGGCCGGACTCGATGGTCGCCGGAGTTGGGTCGACAGGCAGGAAGTTGCCAGCCGCCTTGAGCTTGCGGAAGAACTCGACGCCCGGCGCGATGTCGTCGACCGAACCACCCTGTGACAGGGCCACCATCAGCACGCCGGAGAACGCGGCGCCGGCTTGCGTCGGATCGCCGTTCAGCGCGACCTTGCCCTGGTATTCGGGCTTGAGGAGGTCATCGACCCCTTTCACCGGCGGCACCTTGGCCGAGTCGAATCCGATCGACATGTAGCCGCCATAGTCATTGACCCAGGCGCCGTTTGGGTCCTTGTACGCCGCGGCGATGTCGTCGAACGTCGCCACCTTGTACGGCGCGAACATCGCCGTGTTGGCGAGCGCCACCGACTGGCCCAGATCGAAGACGTCGGGCGCGCTGCTCTTGCCCTTCTGCTGGTTGGCGGCGTTGATCTCGTCCTGGCTGGCGGCGTCGGGCTGTCCCGAGTTGACCTTGATGCCGTACTTGTCGGAGAACGCCTTGATGATGGCGCCGTAGTTGGCCCAATCCGGCGGCAGCGCGATCACATTGAGCTCACCCTCCTTCTTGGCCGCATCGACCAGGGTGTCCATTCCGCCGAAGTCGGCGGCGGATTTGGCCTCGCTGACCTTGACGCCGGAGGACGTATCGCCGCCCGTGTTGCCCTTCTCTGGTGGGGCGCATGCGATCAGGCCAGCGAGCACGAGCGCTGAGGCGGCGGAGACTGCGAGGAGAGACTTGTTCATTGCCGAACCTTCCGATGGGTAGGAGGCGGGGCGGTGGCGCGGCGGTAACGGCGCCGAGTCGCCGCGGTGAATGAATCCAACAGGGCGACCGAACCCTACCGTGGCAGCGGCGGCGTCGCTGCGAGTTCTCATCACTCCGCCCGGATTGCGGCTAGGCGCGCATATGCCCTGGTACGGGCGCTAGCATCACTATGTGGCTGAACGCGAAGCCTCGGGGGACTTCGACTACCTCTGGGACGACCCGGCCGATGCGGACGGGTTGACCAGCCATGACCAGGTCTTCGACGCCCCGCCGGCGGCAGATCCCGATCACCGGCTCAACGACCCGGGCGATGACCTCTGGGATGAACCGGATGACAACTTCTGGGATAACCAACCGCGACCCGATGACGCGGGCCATTTTGACGCGTTCAACAACGCATGGACTTTCACGCCCCCGCCCACGCCGTGGTATCGCACCAGGCAGGCACTCGCCGCGATCATCGCGGCGTTCGTCGCCATGGCCGCGATCGTGGTGTCGGGTGTGCTGCTGGTGTTCCGTGGCCCGGACCACAACGTCAACGATGTGACGTCGTCGGTGACTCCGACCGCACCGACCAGTGCGGCACCGATCCCCCTGGCGACCACCGAGGAAGAGCCATCGCCGCTGCCGCCACCACCGCCGGAGACGGCCTCGGCCGAGAACACTGGGCCGGCTTACCGTCCGACGGTCCAACCGCGCCCCACCAAGGCGCCGGAGATCGGCGTGACGCGCACACCCGTGACCAGGTCACCGATCAGCGTCGCGCCGCAGCCGCGCGGTCCGCGTACCGGAAACCGGTAGCTAGGCGGCGTTCTCGTCGGCGGTCCACAACTGGTCGATCGCGGCCAGTGCGCGGCTCAGGCTTTCGGCGGCGAGCGGCTTGAGATCGGCCATCGCCGGATTCACCTCGGCCATGGTGAGTTCGGCGGTGATGAACCGCGGCAGCAGGCCCGTCGGCGAAACCGCGTGGGGCAGCCAAGCCTCGGAGTGATCCCAGCCTTCGCGCGGGGTGCCGGGCCCGTATCCGCCGCCGCGGCTGGCGAGCACGATGAAGTCGGTGCCGCCAAGCAATCCGCCGCCGGTTTCCGCGTCGATCGACAAGCCCGGCGCGACGATGTGGTCGACCCACGCCTTGACGGTGCTCGGCGCGCCGAAGTTGTAGAGCGGCAAGCCCAGCAGCACAGTGTCGGAGTTCTTGATCTCGTCGACCAACTCGCCGCTGAACGCGAACGACGCTTCCTGCGCGGGGGTGCGCTCGTGGGCCGGCACCAGCCGGGCCGACCCGGTCGCGGCGTCGAGGTGCGGAATCGGGTCGACGGCGAGGTCGCGGTAAGTGACCGTGCCGCCGGGATGTGTCGCGTGCCAGCGCTCGGCCGCGCGCGCGGTCAGACGCCGGCTGACGGACTGATCGCCTTGTACGGACGAGTCGATGTGAAGCAGGTGTGCCATCCCTAGTCCTCCATTGATAGTTTGTGTTCCACCAACTATCTATAGCAGATGGTTTATTCCAGTAGCCTGGGCAGGTGGATGACCTGCCGATTGTCCGGCCCGCGGACCATCTGTCCGCGCCGCTGCTCGTCCACCTCGCCCGTCGGATGCAGACCGAGGCCGAAGTCGAGCTCGCGGCATTCGGTCTGCGCGCGCGCCACGTCGTCGCCCTCACGCTGCTGCGCGATCTGGGCGAACAGAATCAATCGGACCTGCGCGCGACTTTGGGGATGGACCCCACCAATGTGGTGGCGCTGCTGAACGAGTTGGAGGCCGAGGATCTGGTGCAGCGGCGCCGGTCGCCCCAGGATCGTCGCCGCCACACCGTCTCGTTGACCGCCGCAGGCAGGGCACGCCTCAAGGAGATCGAGGACCTCCTCGCCGGGGTCGAGCAGCGCGTGCTGGAGCCGCTGACGCTGGAGGAACAGCAGACGTTCTACGCATTGCTGTCGCGCGCCACCGCAAGCCCCACGTGCGCAGAGGCCCTCGACACCAGCCGGGCATGCGTCAACTAGCGCGTCGGGAATAGTCTGGATAGATGGCCGACAACGACGCCGTGGCCATGTTCGCAGAATCGCCCGTGGCGATGCTTGCGACGGTTGGGAGCGACGGCGCACCCCATGTGGTGCCGGTGGTCTTCGCCGTCCACAACGACGTGGTCTATACCGCGGTCGACGCCAAACGCAAGACCACGCAACGGCTTCGCCGGTTGGCCAACATCGAGGGCAATCCCAAGGTGAGCATGCTCGTCGACCATTACGACGACGACTGGACGCAATTGTGGTGGGTGCGAGCGGACGGCGTAGCGGCGATCCACCACAGCGGTGAGGCGATGGCCGTCGGCTATTCGATGCTGCGCAAGAAATACGTTCAGTACCAACGGATTGCGCTCGACGGACCGGTGGTGACCGTCGACGTGCAACGGTGGTCGTCCTGGCACGCCTGATGTGACCGGCATCGATCCCAGACTGCGGACAGCGCTGACACGGCAGTTCGCGCGCCGGGATGCCGCACTGGCGCGCGGCGCCACACGCGTGGGGTGGAAGCTCGGCGCGGGCGGCACTGAACGGATCGGTCCCGGCCCTGTCGTCGGCTATCTGCTGAGCGACACGTCGTTGGACGACGGAAGCTCGTTTCACGTTGACACTGAAGCGCGTCTGCATGTCGATGCCGAAGTTGCGGTGTTGAGCTGAACGACTACGACGCCGTGGAGATCGTCGCCGCCAACATCTTTCATCGCGCGGTGGTCTTCGGCGAAGTGCGCGACCCGTCGGCAATACCTCACGGCGCGGTCGGCGCGGTCGAAGTGAACGGGCGAAGGGTGGCATCGGCGCCATTGCCCGAAGACCTGGCGCATCGGCTGCGCACGGCAAGCCGGACTTTGCACGCGATGCACGAGCGGCTCATGCCCGGCGACCGCATCATCACGGGCTCCGTCGTTCAGGTACCCGTTGGTCCCGGCGACGACGTCACCGCGACGATCACCGGTCTGCCCTCCGCGCGGGGCCACCTCGGGCTCAGCCCGGAGGCACCTTGTCGAGGAATCCCAGCACTATCTGGATGCGGCCCGAGTCGTCACTGACGGCCACATCAAAGCCGACGATCGGCGCCGGTGCCCCCGCGGGACCAAGCTCCCAGCCGAACCGGGCCTGGTTGTGGTGCCCGTCGACCGGCCCCGCCAGCCGGAAGCTGAAGCCGGGGAACTGCTGCTGGACCGCGCCGATCATCGACGCGATCGCCTCGCGGCCGTCCGCGGCAGCCAGCGGGTCGACGTAGCGGGCGTCTTTCGGTGTAGAGCTGATCCACCGCGGCGCGGCGGGCATTCGGATCGGTCTCGTTCCAGCTGTCGATGTAGCGCTGTGCCAATTCGTCATAAGTGGTCATGTCGCCAACCCTGGCCGTCGCAGCAGCGGTCTGTCGATTACCTGGCGGGTAGCCGCAACGTCACTCCGACGGGCCCAACATGGCGTTCATTCGGCCGATCTCGAGCTGCTGCCACTCGACGATGATCTTGGCCATTTTTACGGCCGTCTGATTCTCACCCTGTGCAGTTTCCGGCCCGGCCATCGCGATCGCACCCTTGTGGTGAGTGATCATTGATCTCAGCCACAGATCATCGAACTCGGGACCTGTCAGCGTCGGCAGCTCGTCCATGGTTGCCGCGTCGACCATTCCGTCCATGCTCATTCCGCCGTGTTCCATGTGATCGGGCGCGGCCGGTTCGCCCCACTGCTGGAGCAATCCCTGCAACGTGTCGATCTGGGCCTGCTGGTCCAGTGCGATGTGCTTGGCCATGACAATGAGTTCCCGGTTGCCGGTGTGGGACGGCACCATCGCCGACATGTCGAGTGCTTGCTGATGATGCGGGATCATCTTCTCAGCGAACGTGACGTCTGCCCCGTTGTGCTTCGTCGACTGCGTGTCCGGGGTCGGAGACGATTCTCCGCAGGCGCTCACAACAGCGACGGTGGCCATCGCTGCGAACCAGGCGGTCACGCGCATCCCGATGGACGGCATGCACCCAGCGTAGGGATTAACTTCCAGCGGAGCGCAATGTCGCATGCACCAAGTGCTCGGTGGGACGGACTGCCGACCGCGAAAGTCATCGAATCGCTTGTGCTCGGTGTCGGTTCGGGGAATTGTGGATTACCAGCAGCAGAGTGGCTGCTGGATCTCATTGTCGGCTCCGCCGACGGAGAGAGGGAATGTCATGGCTGACAAGACGACAACTTCCCAGGGCGCCGGAGCCGCCCCCACCGCGGACAGTCCGGCCGCCATCCGCAACGTGGTGCTGGTGGGCCCATCGGGTGGCGGCAAGACGACCCTCGTCGAGGCGCTGCTGGTCGCCTCCGGGGTACTCACCAGACAAGGCTCCGTGGTCGACGGCACCACGGTCTGCGACAGCGACGAGGCGGAGATCCACCAGCAGCGATCGGTCGGTCTCGCGCTCGCCTCGCTGGAGCACGACGGGGTCAAGGTCAACCTGATCGACACACCCGGCTATGCCGACTTCGTCGGTGAGCTGCGCGCCGGGCTGAGGGCCGCGGACTGCGCGCTGTTCGTGATCGCCGCCAACGAGGCCGTCGACGAACCGACCAAGTCACTGTGGCTGGAGTGCGCTCAGGTGGGCATGCCGCGCGCCGTGGTGATCACCAAGCTCGACCACGCCCGGGCCAACTACGAGAGCGCGCTCGCCGGGGCGCAGGAAGCCTTCGGCGACAAGGTTCTTCCGCTGTATCTGGCCGCCGACACGCCATGCACCGGTCTGATCGGGCTGCTGTCCCAGACGCACTACGAATACTCGGGTGGAAAGCGCACCACGACCCATGCGCCGGATGCGTCGTACTCGGATGCGATCGAGGGACTGCGCGGGACGCTGATCGAGGGAATCATCGAGGAATCCGAGGACGAGACGCTGATGGACCGCTACCTCGGTGGCGAAGAGATCGACCAGTCGGTGCTGATAGAGGACCTGGAAAAAGCCGTCGCCCGGGCATCCTTCTTCCCTGTCATCCCGGCATGCAGCGGCACCGGCGTCGGCACGCTGGAACTGCTGGAGATCATCACGAGTGCCTTTCCATCGCCCCCGGAACACCAGCTGCCAGAGGTCTTCACGCCACAAGGCAAGTCGCGCAACGGGCTGACGTGCGACCAGAGCGGACCGCTGCTTGCCGAGGTGGTCAAGACGACGTCGGATCCCTACGTCGGCAGGGTGAGTCTGGTCCGGGTGTTCTCCGGAACCATCAGGCCCGATGCGACGGTTCACGTGTCGGGCCATTTCTCGTCGTTCTTCGGGTCCGACGGATTCCTTTCCTCCGCAGCCACCCACGCCGACTCCGGGTCCATGGCCGGCCACCTCGACCACGACGAGGACGAACGCATCGGCACGCTGTCGTTCCCACTCGGCAAGCAGCAGCGGCCCGCGCCGGCCGTGGTCGCCGGCGACATCTGCGCGATCGGCAAGCTGAGCCGAGCCGAGACCGGGGACACGTTGTCCGATAAGTCCGATCCGCTGGTGCTCAAGCCTTGGACGATGCCCGAACCGCTACTGCCGATCGCGGTGCAGCCGCGTGCCAAGACCGACGAGGACAAGCTGTCGGTCGGACTGCAGCGACTCGCCGCCGAGGACCCGACGTTGCGTATCGAGCAGAACCCCGAAACCCACCAGATCGTGCTGTGGTGCATGGGCGAGGCCCATACCGGTGTGGTGCTTGACGCGCTGGCCCGGCGCTACGGCGTGGCCGTGGACACCGTCGAACTCCGCGTCCCGCTGCGAGAAACGTTCGGCGGCAAGGCCAAAGGACACGGCAGGCACGTCAAGCAGTCCGGGGGGCACGGCCAGTACGCGGTATGTGATGTCGAGGTGGAGCCGCTGCCGGAGGGCTCCGGCTTCGAGTTCGTCGACAAGGTGGTCGGCGGTTCGGTGCCACGCAACTTCATCCCCAGCGTCGAGAAGGGCGTGCGCGCGCAGATGGAAAAGGGCGTCGGTGCCGGCTATCCGGTGGTCGACATCCGGGTAACGCTGTTCGACGGCAAGGCCCACAGCGTCGACTCGTCCGACTATGCGTTCCAGATGGCCGGCGGACTGGCGCTGCGGGAGGCTGCTGCGGCCACGCGGGTGAACCTGCTCGAGCCGGTGGACGAGGTGTCGGTGCTGGTGCCCGACGATCTTGTCGGCTCGGTGATGGGCGACCTGGCCGGCCGTCGCGGCCGCGTGTTGGGCACCGACAAGGTAGGCGACGACCGCACGCTGGTGAAGGCCGAGATTCCCGAGGTCGAATTGACCCGTTACGCAATCGATTTGAGGTCGCTGTCGCATGGCGCCGGATCGTTCACCCGGTCATTCGCCCGCTATGAGCCGATGCCGGAGTCGGCAGCGGCCAAGGTGAAGGCCTCCGCCTGACGCGACCTGCTCGCCCTCTCACTCCTCGTGGGGTGGGTCGGTGTCACCGCGCAGGAGTTCTTCGGGGTGGTGGGCGTGGTTGATGTCGGGTGGTGTGGTGGCGTCGGTCCAGGCTAGGCGGGCGGTGTCGGTGGCTTCGGTTTGGTAGTGCCCGTCGGTGATGAGCTTGTGATCGGGGGCGTAGGCGAAGAACAGGCAGTCGGCATCGGTGGCGCCGCCGGCCGCCCAGTTGGGGCTGTGGTGCACTTCGCAGTGATAGCCCGGTGCTTGACAGCCTGGCCGGGTGCAGCCGCCGTCGCGGGCGTAGCAGAGGATGCGCTGATCGGTGCTGGCGATGCGGGTTTGCCGGCCGAGATAGATCGGGCGTTGGGTGTGATCCTCGAACACCGCCAGGTAGTGGATGGCGTCGGCGCCCATCCGGATCACATCACGCATCGGCAGTGCGCTGTGCCCGCCGGTGCGCGCCGGGGAGGGCATCGCAATGTCGGGGTTGGTGGCGGCGTGGGCGGCCTGGTTGAGTTCGGCCAGCGTGGTGCGCACGATCACGGTGACCGGATGGCCGCGATGGGTCCCCAGTGCGCCCGAAGCGATGCCGGCCTGGAGGCCGAGTTTGATGCCGTCGTGGCAGCGTTGGGCGCCGCTGCGGTCATCGGCGGTTTCGGTCACGGTGGCATCGGGTCGGTGGCGGCCGGGGCGCGCCGCGGCGGTGACGGCTTCGACATAGCAGCGGGTTTCGGGGTCGATGAAGCCCTCCAGCCGCGACATGCCATCGGGTCTGCGGCCCCAGGTGGAGGCCGCGGCGCCGGGCCCGATCAGCCTCGTCGTAGTCGCCGTCGGGGTTGAAGATCTCATCGATGCGGCGCCCGGCCGCCTTGACGATCTCGGCATCGCTTTTGGTGGCT